>JAOUDR010000253.1 GCA_029859185.1 Gemmatimonadota bacterium | reverse complement strand
CATCATGGAAGAGGTCACCAAGGCGCTGCCGGACTACACCTGGCTCGTCTCGTTGCAGTCCGCGGCCGCCACGTTCGATGACCTGGCCGATTCCACGGCGCCGCCGCCGATTCGGTTCGCCATCGAAGGACGGACGCCGGACCTGTCGGCGTACACGCGCTTCGTGAGCCAACTCGCCGCCTCACCGTGGGTGCGGAACGCGGAGTTCGGGGCGGTGCAGTCCGTACTCGAGGATGAGCGGCCCGTGCAGGCGTTCTCCGTGACCGTGACGTACATGACGGCGGATTCCGCCTTCATTCGCCTGGCGCCGATCCAGGAATCTGTGAGGTAGCCCCATGGCGATGAGTGACAAAGAGAAGAAGCAGCTCATGTGGCTGCTGATGGTCGTCCCCATCGGGGCGATTGCGCTCTTCTGGTTCCTGGTGCGTGAGCCGAAGGCCCAGGAGACCGCCGATCTGCACCGGCAGGTGGACTCGCTCCAGCTGACGGTCGATTCAGCCCGGCGCGAGTTGGCCCGGGGTTCGGTCGAGGATCTGCGCCAGCGCGTAGGTGATATCGAGGCAGGCCTCGGGCTCATGCGGACGCTGGTGCCGACCGATAACGAGGTTGCCCAGCTGATCAACGACATCTCGGATCGCGCCAAGCTGCGGAACGTCTCGGTGGCGGACCTCTCACCGCTCGGGTCCGAGGACGGAGGCCAGTATCGCGTGGCGCGGTATCGGTTCCAGGTCCTGGGGCATTACGACGAGATCGGGGCGTTCCTGTCCGACATCGCGTCACTGCGGCGGATCATGGTGGCCCACCAGGTGTCCCTGACCATCGCCAGCGATCAAGCGGCTCAGGCGGTTGGGGACACGACGGGGTCGTTGCTGCAGGCCTCGTTCCAGCTGAAAGCCTACGTCAAGCAACCGCCTCTTCAGGGCGAAGGAGGTGCCGGTGGCGACCGGTAAGCGTTGGGCTCCGTGGCTCACGGCGGCCCTGCTCGTTGCCGCCTGCGGGGGCGCCGAGGAGGCGCCACCTGCCGGGCAGCCCGCGGTCGAGCCCCCGCCGCCGGCGGGCGCGGTAGCGGATGCCGTCGGTGGGCAGGAAGACACCAGTGGGGCGTCGCTCGCGCTGGCCCGCGAGGTGTTCTCGTTTCGCGGCTCCGGCCGGGATCCGTTCGTATCGCTCTTGAAGTTCGGAGACGTGCGGCCATTGCCCCGCGATCTCCGCGTCGTCGCAATCACGTTCGACCCCCGGTACCCGCAACGCAGCGTCGCCGTGCTCCATGACATCACGGACATGCGGCGGTTCACCGTTCGACCCGGCGATGTCGTTGGTCGTGTCCGGATCGTCGAGGTGCGGGCCACGGAGGTCATCGCAGTCGTGCAGGAGTTCGGCGTGGATCGACAGGTCGTCCTGTCGCTCCGGCGTCGCCAGGAGGCAAGTCAATGATGCGGTCTCTCGTTTTCGCCGCCGGCCTCGCGCTCGCGGCCTCGCCTGCGCACGCCGGACCCGGAGAGGTCACGGCTGTGAGCGTCCTGCCGGCTCCGGGCCGGGCGGAAGTGGTCATCGACGTCGCGGGGTCCGTCGGGTACCAGGATTTCACCTTGGATAGCCCGTCTCGCCTCGTGGTGGACATCACCGGCGCGACTCTCGGCGGCACGCGCGCGCTGTACGATGGCGTCAACCGTGCGGGCATCCTCAACGTGCGGTACGCCCAGTATCGCGCGGACGTCGTTCGGATCGTCGTGGAGCTCGAAGGGCTGCGCGACTACACGATCGAGCAGGGCGAGGGGATGATCCGCGTGGCGTTCGGCTCCGATCAGTCCTTTGCGGCCTGGTCGTCGCTCGAGCCACGGGCACTCGCCGCCACCGCGACGGGTGGCACGATGGCGTCGCCGTATGCGGCCCCGGCCCCGCCGGTCCCCGCGCTCAACGCCCCGCAGTCGCAGCAGCCGCGCATCACGGTCACGTATGACTCGGCGTCGATTGCCGACGTCATGGCCGGCCTCGCGGCGTTCAGCGGGCGGTCCATCATCCTGGGGAAGGACGTCTCGGGCGTCATCACGGCCGAGATCCGGAACCAGCCGTGGGACGTGGCGTTCGAGTCGATTCTGTCTTCGCAGGGCCTGTCGGCCGTGGAAGAAACGTCTGGGATCATCCGGGTGGACAACCCGGAGATTCTGGCCAAGCGGGACTCGCTCGAGCCGCTCACGACCAAACTCATCCGCGTGAACTACCAGCGGGCCGGCGCCCTGGTCGAGCCCCTGAAGTCGGTCCTGTCGACTCGGGGGAAGGTGGTGGCGGATACGGCGACGAACACGCTGATCATCACCGACGTCGGCAGCCGCATCGTCGACGACTCGGTGTTCGTCTCCCGCTTGGACGTGCGTACGCCGCAGGTCTCGATCCATGCCAAGCTGATCTTCGTCGACCGGACGGACATCGAGAACCTGGGCGTCCGCTATGATCTGGGGACCTCCACACAGTTCTTCAATGAGCTGATCCAGCGTCCCGACCCGAGCACGGCCAACGGCGTGGACGCCGATGGCGACGGGAACGCCGACTATGTCACGTTCGAGTCGTACGATCCGGATGTCACGGTCGTGGACGTGGGCGGGAATGCGCTGTCCGGCATCGCCAACGCCAGTGCGCTCATCCCGGGATCGGCGCTCAACCTGATCTTCTCTACCGCCATCGGCGGGTACAGCCTCACGACGTTCGTCGAGGCCCTGCAGCGGGTCGAGCTCGCGGATCTTCAGGCCGAGCCGGTCATCACGACGGCGGACAACACCAAGGCCAAGATCCAGGTTGGTGAGCGGGTGCCGTTGCGAGTCGTCGATCAGGGCGCGATCGCCGGCGGCACGGGAGCGCCGCGTACGACGACGCAGTTCGAAGACATCGGCATCATCTTGGAGGTCACCCCGCACGTGACGGCGAGCGGGCAGATCCTCATGCAGCTGCACGCCGAGAACTCGTCCGTCAAGGAAGCGCCGGCGGACCTCGGGTATTCGTTCGCGACGCAACAGGCCGACAATCAGATTCTCGTCGATGACGGTCAGACCGCGGTGATCGGTGGCCTCACGGTCACCGAGCTGACGGTGGCCAAGAGTGGTATCCCGTTCCTGGTGGACTTGCCGATCGTCGGCAGCCTGTTCGGATTCACCTCGCGGCGCGAGTCACGACGCGACCTGCTGATTCTGGTGACGCCACACATCATCGATACGGGCGATGAAGAGATCGCGTTTGGCGGAGGCCGGTAGGAGGTTTGCTGGCCACCCCGCGAAGACGCTAGCAGGCGACGAGCCCGGCCCCGCGCCGGGCTCGTTCGTTTGGGGGGCAGGCGCGACGGCCGGATAACCGGATGTGGGGAGGGGTCGCTACGTTTGAGGCGTATCCGGTTCGCCCGCCATCCGCCCGCCCGCCATTTCGGAGGCCCTCCGCATGATCCGCTTCACGACCGCCGGCGAATCGCACGGGCAGGCCCTGCTGGCGATCCTCGAGGGTGTGCCGGCGGGCCTGCCGCTGCGTGCGGCCCACGTCGACGCCGATCTCCGGCGCCGCATGATGGGGCACGGGCGCGGCGCCCGCATGAAGATCGAAGCGGATCAGGTCGAGATCCTGAGCGGCGTGCGGGCGGGCGAAACCCTGGGGTCGCCCATCGCCCTGCTCATCCGGAACCGCGATTGGGAGCACTGGCAGGACGTGATGGCGGTGGAGCCCGATCCCCCCAAGGCGGCCCCGCGCCGCCGGGCGGTCCACCGGCCGCGCCCCGGTCATGCGGATCTCGTCGGTGCCCTGAAATACGACCGGACGGACGCGCGGGACATCCTCGAGCGGGCGAGCGCGCGGGAGACGGCGGCCCGCGTGGCCTGCGGGGCGGTATGCCGTGTCTTGCTGGCGTGCTTCGACGTGGAGATCGGCAGCCACGTCATCCGGATCGGCGACGTGGAGGCCCCGTCGCCTGACGGGTTGCCGGTACCGCTGAACGCCGTCGCGGATGCCTCACCGGTCCGCTGCCTCGATGCGACGGCCGCTGGTGCCATGGTGGCTGCCATCGACGCCGCCAAGCGCGATCGGGACACCCTCGGTGGTGTGGTGGAGGTCGTCGTGCGCGGGCTGCCCGTGGGCCTCGGCTCGCACGTGTCGTGGGATCGGAAGCTGGATGGCAGGCTCGCGCAGGCGCTGATGTCCATCCCGGCGGTCAAGGGTGTGGCCGTCGGGCTCGGGTTCGGCACGGCGGCCCTGCGGGGCTCCCAGGTGCACGATGCGATCGTCCAGGGCGTCGGGCCGGCGGCCGGCGGATTCCTGCGGACCACGAATCGGGCCGGTGGGCTCGAGGGCGGGATGACCACCGGCGCGCCGCTGGTGCTGCGGGTGGCCATGAAACCGATTTCCACGTTGATGCGCCCCCTGCAGACGGTCGACCTCGCCACGGGGAAGGCGTCGAAGGCGCAGGCGGAGCGCGCGGATGTGACGGCGGTGCCGGCCCTCGGCGTCATTGCCGAAGCCATGACGGCGTTGGTGCTTGCGGACGCCGTTACGGAGAAGTTCGGTGGCGACGCGTTGGCCGACGTGCGGGCCGGCTACGAGCAGTACGTCACGCGCCTGCGCGCACGGACCAAGGGCTCCGGCGACGCGTGAGGCGACATGTGATCCTGGTGGGATTGTCCGGAGCCGGGAAGACGACGGTGGGCCGACTGGTCGCCGCCGCGCTCGACGGTCCGTTTTGCGACCTGGACGCATGCACGGAAGCACGGACCGGGAGCACCATTGCGCAGATCTTCGCCACCCGTGGCGAAGCGGCGTTCCGCGCGGCGGAGCGGGACGCCCTCAATCAGGTGCTCGAGGGAGTGCCGCAGGTGCTGGCGGCAGGGGCGGGTTGGGCGGCGCAGCCAGGCAACCTGGAACAGGTCGCGGAACGGGCGCTGGTGGTGCACCTCGCGTGCACGCCCGAGACGGCCGCCGGCCGGCTTGCGGGGACGCAGGACCGGCCGCTCCTGGCCGGTGACATGGTCGGTCGTCTCCGCCGTTTGCAGGCCGACCGGGGACCATGCTACGCCCGCGCGGACGCGACGATCGATACCGACGCGCGAACGGTTCAGGAAGTGGCTGACGCCGTCGTCCTGCTTGC
>JAOUDR010000252.1 GCA_029859185.1 Gemmatimonadota bacterium | reverse complement strand
CGATCCTGCCCACCATGGGCGGGCAGACGGCGCTCAACGTGGCCATGGCGCTGCACCAGGACGGGACCCTCGAGAAATATGGCGTCGAGTTGATCGGCGCCGACGCGCGGGCAATCCGCATGGCGGAAGACCGCCGGGAGTTTGCCGATGCCATGGCGCGCATCGGCCTCGCGGTGCCACGCGGCCGCATGGTCGAGTCGGTCGATGAGGGGCTCGCGGTGGTGGAGGACACCGGGTATCCGGCCATCATCCGCCCTTCCTTCACGCTCGGCGGCACGGGTGGCGGCGTCGCCTACAACGTCGAGGAGTTCCGGCTGCTCCTGGAGCGGGGGCTCGAGCTGTCCCCAACGCACAGCGCCCTCGTCGAGCAGTCGGTGCTTGGGTGGAAGGAATTCGAGCTGGAGGTCATGCGGGATTGCCGGGACAACGTGGTGATCGTCTGCTCGATCGAGAACTTCGACGCGATGGGCGTCCATACGGGTGATTCGATCACGGTGGCGCCCGCGATGACGCTGACCGATCGGGAGTACCAGCGCATGCGCGACGCGTCCATCGCGATCATTCGCGAGATCGGTGTCGCGGCGGGCGGATGCAACATTCAGTTCGCGGTCGATCCCCGCACCGGGGAGCAGCTGGTCATCGAGATGAATCCGCGGGTGTCGCGCTCGTCGGCCCTGGCGTCCAAGGCCACCGGCTTTCCCATCGCCCGCATCGGCGCCAAGCTCGCGGTGGGATACACCCTGGACGAGCTTCCCAACGACATCACGAAGACGACGCCGGCGTCGTTCGAGCCGGTGCTGGACTACGTCGTCGTCAAGTGCCCGCGCTTTGCCTTCGAGAAGTTCCCGATGGCGGACCCCACCCTCACGACGCAGATGAAGTCGGTGGGCGAGTCCATGGCCATCGGGCGCACCTTCAAGGAGGCCTTCCAGAAGGGGCTCCGAGCGCTCGAGATCGATCGGCCCGGCTGGGTGTCGAGCGCCCGGCCCGACGACGACCGGCTGGAAACCGGCGAGCTCGAGGAGATCCGGGGCGCGCTTGGGCGTCCCACGCCGGAGCGGGTCTTCCAGATCAAGCGAGCGATCGCCGGCGGGATCCCCGTGGAGGAGATCGCGCAGCGCACCGGGATCGATCCCTGGTTCCTGGAGCAGCTTGCGGACCTCGTGGCGGCGGAGGAAGGCTACCGTGCTGCTCCCGATCCCGGCGCGGATCTCGTGCGCGACATGAAACGCATGGGCTTCTCCGACCGACAACTCGCGGATTTGCGGGGTGAGACCGAAACGGCGGTGCGCGAGCGGCGCTGGGCGATGGGCATTCACCCGGCCTACAAGATGGTGGATACCTGTGCCGGTGAGTTTCCGTCGAGCACGCCGTACCTCTACTCGTCCTACGACGAAGAGAACGAGTCGGAGCCGTTCGGGGAGCAGGGGGTCGTCATTCTCGGGAGCGGCCCCAACCGGATCGGGCAGGGGGTGGAGTTCGACTATTGCTGTGTCCGGGCGGTGCTGGCGCTCCGTGAGCTCGGGTTCAAGACGATCATGATCAACTCGAACCCCGAGACCGTCTCCACGGATTTCGACACGTCCGATAAGCTCTACTTCGAGCCGCTCACGCTCGAGGACGTCCTGGAGATTCTCCGGCTCGAGCGCCCCAAGGGTGTGATCGTGCAGCTCGGGGGCCAGACCCCGCTCAAGCTGGCAAAGGGACTCGAGGCGGCGGGCATTCCGATTCTGGGGACGAGTCCAGAATCGATCGACGCGGCGGAAGACCGTCGCCGCTTTGAGGCATTGACTCGCGAGCTCGGTGTCCAGCAGCCACCCAATGGAACCGCCTTGACCGTGGACGAAGCCGCCGACGTGGCGACGCGGATCGGCTACCCGGTGCTCGTGCGTCCGTCGTACGTGCTGGGCGGGCGCGCCATGGAGATCGTGTACGACGAGGCGTCGCTGCGGAAGTTCTTCGATACGGCCATGCGGGCGGCGCCGGGACACCCGGTGTTGATCGACCGGTTCCTCGAAGACGCGTTCGAAGCCGATGTGGACGCCATTGCCGACGGGACGCGCTGTGCCATCGGTGGCGTGATGCAGCACATCGAGGATGCGGGCATCCACTCCGGCGATTCGGCATGCGTGTTGCCGCCGTACCTCATCGCCGAAGAGGCGGTCGATGCCATGCGAGCTCACACGCGGGCGTTTGCGGCGGCGCTCGGGGTCGTCGGGCTCATCAACGTGCAGTACGCCGTCAAGGACGGCGTGGTGTACGTGCTCGAAGTGAATCCCCGCGGGTCGCGGACGGTGCCGTTCGTGAGCAAAGCCACCGGGATCCCACTGGCCAAGCTTGCGGCGGCCGTGATGGTCGGCCACACCCTCGACGAGGCGGGCGTGCCGGACGAGTTGCAGCTGCCCTACGTGGCGGTCAAGGAGGCGGTGTTCCCGTTTGCGAAGTTCCTCAACGTGGACACGCTGCTCGGACCCGAGATGCGCTCAACCGGGGAGGTGATGGGGGTGGCGGACAGCTTCGGGATGGCCTTTGCCAAGGCACAGATCGCGGCGGACGGTGCACTCCCGCTGTCTGGAGCGATCCTGGTCACCGTGAACGATTCGGACAAGCCGACCGTCCTGCCCATTGCCAGGCGGTTCCACGAGATGGGATTCGTTGTCTTCGCGACGGCGGGAACCGCGCGCTACCTGGCGCAGCGCGGGGTGCCGGCGCGCGCGATCGCGAAGGTCCACGAAGGGCGTCCGAACGCCGTCGACCTCATCAGCACGGGCGCCATTCAGTTGTTGGTGAATACGCCGCTCGGGAAACTCACCCAGCGGGATGATTACATCATGCGGCGTGCCGCGTTGCAGCACCGGCTTCCCTACACGACGACGATGTCGGCGGCGAGCGCCGCGTGCGATGCCATCCTGGCGTTGCGAAGCCGGGAAGGGCAGGTCCGCTGCTTGCAGGAGTGGTACGAAATGACGGGTGTGGCGGAGCGCTGGCTGAAGCAGAAGGGGCTCGGACTCATCGACGCATGAGCATCGCGTGGACGGCCGAACTGCGCCGAGCGTGTCGGGGACGGCTGCTCCTGGAAGAACCGCTCGCGCCCTACACGACCTACCGCATTGGCGGTCCAGCAGACGCCATGCTCACGCCGGACGGTCCGGGCGACATCCAACGAGCCGTGGAGATCGTCGGCCGGCACGGAGTGCCATGGCTCGTCCTTGGACTCGGGTCGAACATGTTGGTGGCGGATGCAGGGTTCCGCGGCCTCGTCATCCACGTCGGCAAGGGGCTTGCGGAGGTGACGGAGGGTGCCAACAGCTGGACAGTTGGCGCGGGGCTGCCGACGCCGTTGCTTGCGCGGCGGTCTGCCCGCCGTGGGCTAGGCGGCGTGCACCGACTCGTCGGTGTGCCGGGAACGGTCGGCGGTGGCGTGTACATGAATGCGGGCGCGCACGGCCAGGAATTCCGGCAAGTGGTACAGTCCGTCACGCTCGTGAACGCGAGCGGGGAAGTCGAGCAGCGGCGTGCCGGCGACATTCCGTGGCGCTATCGCGCATCCGGGCTTGGCGAGGTCGTGGTCATCGAGGCGGAGCTGCGGTTCACGCCGGGCGATCCGCAGAGCCTGGAGGAGGAGATCGCCGATCACCTGCGCTGGCGAAAGGCGGGCACACCATTCAGCGAGGCATGCTGTGGATCGGTCTTCCGCAATCCGGCGAGCCCGGTCACGCTTCCGAGCGAGGGAAGCGGGGCCGAGAGCCGCGAGCTGCGCACCGCGGGCCAGTTGATTGATGCGGTGGGCCTCAAGGGCTTACGGATAGGGGGGGCCGAGGTTTCGCCAATGCATGCCAACTACATCGTGAACCTGGGGGGCGCATCGGCATCCGACGTGATGGGTATCATCGATGCCGTCCGTGAGCAAGCGCGCCGGGAGTTCGGCGTCGCGTTGGAGCTCGAGGTGCAGTTGGTGGGGAATCCCTAGGATCGGGTGTCCCGGTCCCGACTGAGGCGAATGGAGAGGGTATGGGCGACTACTTCGCGCACGAGAGTTCATACGTCGATGAGGGCGTGCAGATTGGCGCAGGGACGAAGATCTGGCACTTCTGTCATGTCATGCCGGGTGCGGTCATCGGGGAACGATGCAGCCTCGGCCAGAATGTCGTCGTGATGCCGGGGACGAGCATCGGGAACAACGTGAAGGTCCAGAACAACGTCTCGATCTACGAGGGGGTGATCCTCGAGGATGACGTCTTCTGCGGACCCTCCTGCGTGTTCACGAACGTCGTGAACCCCAGGAGCCATGTATCGCGGAAGCACGAGTACCGTACCACGCTGGTGAAGCGGGGGACGAGCATTGGCGCCAACGCAACCATCGTCTGCGGGGTGACGCTCGGCGAGTATGCGTTCATCGGGGCGGGCGCGGTCGTCACCGGGGATGTCCCGGCGTTCGCGCTGATGGTGGGGATACCGGCCAGGCAGGTCGGCTGGATGTGTCAGTGTGGCGAGCGCCTGGCGGTGACGGCGGGGAGCGGCAGGTGCGAAGCTTGCGGCTCCGGCTATCGCGAGACGGCGGGTGCCTTGCATCCGGTTTGACGCCATGGCATCGGCTGATTAGGCTCAAGGCCGATTGGTGCCGTAAACCTTTACCCAAGAAGATTTTAGATGCCGGTTCCGTTGCTGGATCTCAAGGCACAGTTTGCCGCCATCCGCGATCAGGTCGTTCCCGCGTTGATGGCGGCAGTGGAGTCTCAACAGTTCATCATGGGTCCCGCGGTGGGCGAACTCGAGTGCGCGGTAGCCGGGCTGTCCCACACCCGCGAGGCCATTGCCTGCGCGAGCGGGACTGACGCGCTCCTGCTCCCGCTCAAGGCGCTGGTCAAGCCCGGTGACGAAGTCATTACCTCCCCCTTTACGTTCTTCGCCACGGCGGGCGCCATCTGGAATGCGGGTGGGAAGCCCGTCTTCGTGGACATCGATCCCGGCACGTTCAACCTGGATGTCAGGCAGGTGGCCGCGGCAATCACGTCGCGCACCCGAGCGCTCGTCCCGGTGCACCTGTATGGGCAGATGGCACCGATGGAACAGTTGATGGCCCTCGCCGCCCGACATGACCTGGCGGTCATCGAAGATTGCGCCCAGGCCATCGGGGCCC
>JAOUDR010000251.1 GCA_029859185.1 Gemmatimonadota bacterium | reverse complement strand
CGCCGGGTTGGGGCGGGCAGTGGGCGGTGGGGGCGGTGCGGCAGCCTGAGGGCCTGGTGCCGGTGCTCAACCTCGAGTGGCTGGTAGACCGGCTGATGCGCACCGCAGCGAGTCGCTCGGTATGACATCCGGGGACGAGGTTCAGCTCGTGGTGTTCCGGGTGGGGTCCCAGATGTTCGCCCTGAACATCTTCCAGGTCGAGCGGGTGCTGCGGTACCAGGAGGCGACACCCCTTCCCGGAGCGCCGTCGTTCCTCGAGGGAGTGTTCCCGTACGGCGAGCGCTCGGTCCCGCTCGTCGATCTCCGCAAGCGCTTCGGGGAACCCGCGCGGGTCCGGGACGACACACGGGTGATCATCCTCAGTGACGACGACGGCGGTGTCGGCATTGTCGTGGACGCCGTCCTGGCCGTTCGGAAGGTGGGGGCAGAGGAGGTGCAGTCGCCCTCCCGGATGCTGACCGGCCTGGCCGCCGAGTGTGTGCAGGCGACGATCGTCGCTGATGATCGGACCATCGTGTTGCTGGCGGCCGGGCGTCTGCTGACCACGACCGAGCAGATCGCCCTGCGGGATCTTCAGGCGGAGGCCACT
Organism: Gemmatimonadota bacterium; assembly: GCA_029859185.1. GTDB lineage: Bacteria > Gemmatimonadota > Gemmatimonadetes > Gemmatimonadales > GWC2-71-9 > JAOTWJ01. Next base: position 4,589 of record JAOUDR010000251.1, on the reverse strand, counting down.
GGATGACCGTTTCTCCCATCGCGACGCTGCGCGAGCAGTACGATGACATCCTGCAGCGCCTGGATCAGGCGGGGACGCCGGACCAGCGGGAGGCAGTGAAGCGCGAAATCATCGCGTTGTTCAAGACCGTGGACCAGGCCATCGGGGAGTTGTCGACCCTCAAGGAAGGGATCCGCGAGCTCGTGGATCGCTACAAGCAGATGCAGGCGAGCCATACGCCCGATACGGCGCCGCAGTTCACCGGCCAGATTCCGGCGGTGCATACGAGTCACATCGATGCCTCGACGCTGGTCGAGAAGGGGTGGCACCTCATCTCGCTGGGGGACTACGACGGGGCGATCACCTCGCTGCAAAAGGCGCTGCAATACTCGCCGGGCGATACGCAGGGGGAGTCGCTGCTGGGATGGGCCCAGATGCGCGCGGAGCAGTACGACGAGGCCCTCCAGACGTTTCAGCGTGTGCTGACGAAGGAGCCCGCCAACTCCCTCGCACGCATCAACGTGGGCTACATCTGCCTCAAGAAACGCATCTTCGGCGAGGCCATCGAACACCTGTCCAAAGCCATCCGGCTCGACAACGATCGGAAGGCCACGCTGTACGCCCACTTCTACCTCGGACTCGTCTACCTCGAGCGCGACATGTACGAGGACGCCCAGACGTTCTTCCGGAAGACGCTGACGCTGGGCCCCAACCTGATCGAAGCCTACTACGAGCTCGGTCGAGCCCTCTGGTTCGCCGGTGATCGGGACGCCGCGCGGCAGATGTGGGAGGATGGCCACAAGGCCAACCGGTTCAATCCCTGGGGAACACGGTGTCAGGAGACCCTGGAACTCGTCGACCAGGGACAGGAGCCCCCGCGCGGCTGATCGCGGTTCTCGCGCTGCTTGGCGCCGCTCCCGCCCTCCCGGCCCAGGGGCCGGCGTTCGTGCAGGTCGGTCGGGTGCAGGCGATCTACTGGCCGGGGGACGAGCGGCTCGCAACCGAGCTGGCCGAGGCGGCGGATCGGGCCGGGCCATGGCCGGGTCTGCCGGATCCCGAGCCCTTCCCGATCACGCTGATCGTCACCCGCACCCAGGCCCGCTTCGACTCGCTCACCCGCGGCCGTCTGCCGGCGTGGACCGGGGCCGCAGCGTTCCCCGCGTCGAACACGATTGTCCTGCGGGTCACCGGCGATCCGATGGGCACGCTGCGCCACGAGCTCGCGCACCTGATGCTCGCCCGAGTGGCCCCCCACGTTCCCCGGTGGTTCGCGGAGGGCTATGCCGTTCGTGTGGGCCGGGATTGGGGGCGCCTGGAGGCCCTGGCGCTCAACTGGCGCCTGGTACGGGGGCGGCCGCCCACGTTCCGCGAGCTCGACCGCGCGCTGCGGTCGGGGCCAACCGACGCGCGCGCCGCCTATGCTCTGGCGGGGTCCGCCGTACTGTTCCTGGAGCGGGTTGGCGGGGAACGTGGCCTCGAGCCACTGATGGCGCGGCTACAGGAGGAACGGGCGTTCGAGCCCGCCGTGCGGATGGCGCACCTCTGGTCGATCGAAGAGCTTGAAGCCGCCTGGCACCGAGATCTGCGCCGCCGCTACGGCTGGTTGTTGCTCGGTTCCTCCGTCACGCTGTTCTGGGGCATGACCGCGCTCGTGGTCGGGTTCGTCTGGTGGCGACGACGGCGGCTCGATCGCGTCCGCCGAGCGGCGTTGGACGACGGGTGGGTCATCCCTGACGCCGAGCCCCCTAACGCTTGACCGCATGGGAACTTCCGGTTACTTGTTGGTGTCTATGATCGAACAGGGACCGGCGTCCGCCAAGCTCCGCTTTGGACGCATGAATGTCGTCGTCCTCGGCGCGGCTCTCGTCGCCCTGGCGGTGGGGTATGTCTTGCTCGCCGGCGGATCGACGACGCTGGCCCCGATTCTGCTCGTGCTGGGGTATTGCGTCCTGTTTCCGCTCGGCCTCGCGCTGTGACGGAAACGGGTGGGGCGAATAGCTCAGCGGTTCAGAGCGCCTGCCTTACACGCAGGATGTCGGGGGTTCGAATCCCTCTTCGCCCATCGAGTGGACGTCGTCGCGTACGTGGTGGTTCGGAGGACGCAAGCGTGCAGCCTATCCGTATGATGATGCGCCGTGTGATCGTGGCGGGGGTGATGGCCTCGGGGGTGCTGCTGCTGCCGGGCAGCGCCACCGGACAGTTGGCCCGTCGGGTCTCGAACGAGCGGCTGCTGATCCTGACCCCAGTGCCGACCGGGGTCGATACCGCGTTCGCCGTCGAAACCGGGGAAGCCCTCCGGGCGCGCATGATCTCGCGCTATCGGATGCGCATCGCGGTCATCCCGACGACGACGATCTGCGAGGCCCTCGAGGCCTCCGGCTTCAACTGTAAGATCCCCCTCCCGTCGGAGAACGCGCCGGCACTGGCCCGGTTCCTCCAGGCCACGGCGTACATGGTGGGCTGGATCGACAAGACCGGTGACAGTCTCCGCCTGCGGCTCCGCTTGGTGGATGCCGCCGGGTCCGGGCTGGCGGGGTGGGAGACGATCAGGGCGCCGGCCACCACGACGGCGGAGGACTTCGGCAAGCTCGCGGCGGACAATCTCGACAACCAGTTGAAGGCCGCCGAGTTTGCCCGCGACTGCACGGAGCGGCGGCAGCGCAGCGATGGGAAGGGGGCGGCGGACCGTGCGGAGCGGGCGTTTGCGCTGTACCCGAACCACCCGGCGGCGGCCATGTGCCTCGCGTACGCGTTCGAGGTGCAGCAGCAGCCAATCGACAGCATCGTCTCCGCGCTGCGCCGGGCGGTGGCGGGCGACTCGCTCAACGGGAACGCCTGGGAGGAGCTGGGTCGGCGGTTGCGGGACAAGGGCGATACGGCCGAGGCGCTCGCGGCGTTCCGCAATCAGTTGCGGGCGGACCCGACTGACGAACGGCTGCGGCTCGGGGTCGCGGCCGGGTTGACGGCCGCCGGGGAATACGACGACGCGGTCGAGGTGCTCGATGAGGGCCTCGTGCGCAATGCTGGGAACCTGACCATGCTGCAGTTGAAGGAGCGCGCCTGCCTCGACGGGACGCTCTGGGCGTGCGCGCTGGAGGCGCTCGAGGGGCAATTCGATCTCGACAGCTCGCTCGCACATGACACGATCTTCTTCACGAAGACGTTTGCCGCCGCCCAATCGGTGCCTGACACCACCGCGATGCTCCGGTGGTCCGAGCGGGCGGTCACGGAGTTCCCCGACTACATCGCAGCCTGGCGGGCCCGCGCGGCGACCTTGAAGCTCGTGAACGATCGGGACCGGGTGCTGGAGGCGTACGACCGGATCGTCGCGCTGGATTCCGCACAGATCGGGAGCGCGCTGGCACTGGCCCAGTACCTCCTCGACAGCACGCTCGTGATCGATACGGCCGTGTCGCTCGATACCGCACGCCTCCTCAAGGCGGAGCAACTGCTCATGCTGGCCGGCCGTACGGCGACCGATACCGCCACCTCGATGGCCATCGCCACGATGTTCTACAATCCGGCTTCGAAGATCTCCCAGTTGCGGATGACGCCGCACCTGCCGCTCGCGGCGCGGTTCCTCGAACACACGCTCGAGTTCGACAAGCGTGGGCAACTCAATGCGCCTGCGAACTTCTTCCTTGGCCTCGCGCTCTTCTTCCAGATTACGGAGCTCGACCAGCGGGTCCGCGAAACCGAATCCTGCGAGTTGGTGGATGTGGAAGTCGACATGACGGCGCGGGCACGCGCGGCGCTCGAGGCCGGGCGGCAGATCAGCCCCGCAACGGTCGGACAGTTGCTCGGTTTCGTGCAGCAGATCCAGGGCGCGTTGCCGACCTACAAGCCGGCATTCAAGTGCCCCGGCGCTTGAATCAGGGGTCCGACCGACGTACACTTATCCGCCTTGAGGCAGTAGGGGGCTGTAGCTCAGCTGGTTAGAGTGCCGGTCTGTCACACCGGAGGCCGCGGGTTCAAATCCCGTCAGCCCCGTCCGTATGCAGCGCGTTCGTTCAACGTCGCGGCCCCGCTCGGTGCCCTCCCTGCGGGGCCGTCGTCTTTGGGTCCGGTGACGGGGTACCACACCGCCGTCTTGGCCGGCACCGTGGCTCGGCTTGGCCAGGGGCGCCGCCGCATGGTGGACGGAACCCTCGGGGGCGGCGGACACGCCGCCGTGTTTCTCCAGGCCGGCGCCGTGGTGCTGGGCGTCGACCGCGATCCGGAGGCGCTGGCCGAGGCCGCGCGTCGGTTGGGCGCGGCCGCCATCCAGTTCGTGCGGGGGAGCTTTGGTGACCCAGACGTTCTCGCCACGATCGCCGCGTTCCAGCCCGACTTCGTGCTGCTCGATCTCGGCGTTTCGTCCCATCAGTTCGACACGGACGCGCGCGGGTTCTCGTTCCGATCAGACGTTCCCCTCGACATGCGCATGAGCGCGGCGGGCCCCACGGCGGCCGACCTGTTGAACACGTGGTCGGAGGCGGACCTCGGCGCCCTGTTGCGGGAGTTCGGGGACGAGCCGCGGGCGCGCCGCCTCGCGGTCAGCATCGTGGAGCGTCGCCGCCGAGCGCCGTTTGCCACCAGTGATGACTTGGTCGGGGCCATCCGGCGGGCGC
>JAOUDR010000250.1 GCA_029859185.1 Gemmatimonadota bacterium | reverse complement strand
GGCCGGTCGCGGCATCCACGTTGGCCACACCCGGATTGAGCGAGGTCCACGTGGTCGCGAGCGGCGCGGCTGGCTCCCCATCAGCCCGCAGGAACACCGGTCGCAACTGCTGACTCTCGCCGCGCAGGAGCTGGATCGTTGGCGGATCGATGTTGAGGGCAGCGGCCGCGCCTGTCCCGGCGACGACTCCCGGCACTCCCGTCACGGTCACGGTCACGGCCTCCGAGCGTCCGCCGGCTCGCACCGTGACCCGGGCCGTGCCGGGTCCGACCGCCACGACCTCGGCGAAATCGGATTCCGATTCGGAAACCTCGATCACTACGACGCCTTCGTTACTCGAGGTCCAGCGGAACTGCGCCCCCATGGGTGCGCCGCCGGAGGTGTAGGCCGTCGCGAACACCGTTTGGCGCCCGCCGACCGGCAGACTCAGGGAGGAATGCGAGAGTTGGACGCTGGCCACCTGCTGGGCCGCGGCCGGTGCGGCGACCAACAGGAACGGCAGCAGCAGGGCGCGGTGGTGGACCATGGCTCCGCTGGCTGGTGAAATCGACGTAAGTTACAATCAATTCAAGAGATACGAGGTCAACCTAGCGCGTGCCAATGGGCCCGTCAAGCATCTTCCAGGCTGCTTCGCGGAGCCGCTCCGACACGTCACACCTTGCGAACCGGCGAATCCACGCCAGACTATTCCCCGCGTGGGAACCTGACTCAGCGAACACGGGAGGGAATGCGCCATGGACGCCATGGGGTCGTTGCAGGACGGGATCGGGGGGCCGGGGATGTGGGATCCGATGCCCATACCGCCTCCGGTGAAGCCGGAGCCGGCCGAGCCGATCTGGGCGTCGACGCCCGCCGCGGCACCACCGCCAGCACCAGCGGCGGCGCCTCCGGCCCGCATGCCCGCGCAGCGGGCCGCCCAGCGGCAGCCCGCTCCGAAGCCAACCGCGCTCAAGAAGACCACCACCGTGGCGAAGAAGAAGGCCCCGCCAAGGAAGCAGCCCGCCGCGCGCCGACCAGTGAAAAAGGCGGCGCCGAAGAGGGCCGCCAAGCCTGCGGGGCGGCGACCGGTCAAGAAGGCCGCCCCAAGACGGCCGCGATAGACCGGACCGTGGTTCGGGGGCGGTCGAGACGCAACGGCCGCCCCCTCCTTATCTTCCGTTCGTCTCCTCCACGGCGAAGATGCGCATGCTCCGGCGACCGGCGCTGGTCCTGATCACCATCCTGTCCGTTCCAGTGCTCACCGGCTGTCCCAACGTCGGCGCCGGGAAACTGGTGTGGACCGGGGCGACCGTCCTCACGGGCACGGGCAGTGTGATCACGAATGCCGTGCTCATCGTCAAGGACGGTCACATCGAGGCCCTCGGCTCGGCAGATGACGTCTCCGTACCGCGTGGGGCCGAGGTGCACGATGCGGCGGGCCGCTGGATCATCCCGGGTCTGATCGACGCACACGTGCATGCGGATCGCTGGACGCTGCGGGGCTACCTCGCCTACGGCGTCACCACCGTGCGGGACGCCGGCGGGATCCAGGACAGTGTCCTGTTTCTGCGTGACGACGTCGCGTCAGGCGCCATCGAGGGCCCCCGGATGTACGTCTCGGGTGCCATGATCGACGCAGCCCCCACGGTATGGCCGGGTGCGACGGCCGTTCGCTCGGCCAGTGATGCGCGCCGGGCCGTAGGGAATCGGGTGCTGATCGGCGCGTCGCAGATCAAGGTCTACACCAAGGTGGATCGCCGACTGTTGGCCCCGCTCATGGACGAGGCCAAGGCACTCGAGATGCCGGTGGCCGCGCATCTGGGTCGCGTGGACGCCGTGACGGCGGCGCAGCTCGGGGTCCGATCCCTCGAGCACATGTCCGGCGTCATCGAGGCGGTGCTCGGGAGTGGTTCGGGGCTGCTGGCCGCGCACGGTGACTTCTTCCGCGGCTGGAACGCGTCGGAACGTGCGTGGAGTCGGGCCGACTCGGCCGGGCTCCAGCGAGTCGTCGACCAGTTGGTGGCCGCGGGTGTGGCCATCGTCCCGACGCTCGCGCTCCACGAGGCGTGGGGCCACCTCGCGGACGAGGCGTTCATCCAGACGGTGGACCTCTCGGCGATGCCTGCCGGGGCCGTGAATGCGTGGAACGTGCCGGATCTAGTGCGCCGGGCCGGGCTCACCGCTGCCGATTTCACCGCGTTCCAGCGGTCGCGCCCAAACGAGGATCGCTTTGTCCGCCTGTTCCACCGGGCGGGTGGACTGGTCGCCGCCGGCAGCGATAGCCCGAATCAACTGCTCCCCCCAGGGGCGTCGCTCCACCGCGAGCTGCAGCTGCTCGTCCTCGCCGGCCTCACACCGGAGCAGGCGCTAGGGACGGCCACGCGCAACGCGGCGCGCTTGCTGGCCGCCGACAGCCTCGGCATCCTGCGCGAGAGCGGCATCGCCGACTTCATCGTGCTCCGGGCCGACCCGCGACAGGACATCGCCAACGTCGGAGCAATCGCAGAGGTGGTCGCGGCCGGGTACGTGTTCGACCCAGGCACGCTGCGGCCGTCGCCGTAATGCCGGTTGACGCCCCGTCGGTGAGCGGCGACGCGGCTCGGCCCTTCGCCGTGGCACTCGACGGCGTGGCCGACTTCTTTGCCACACGGGAAACGCTGCACGGCGTCGTCGCACGCCGACTCCTCGGCCGGCCGTCACCACAGGACCGGGACCTCGCGGACCACCTCATCCGCGAGCGCCGGCGCCGGACCCGACTCGACGGGAGCATCGGTGGCGCGCTCGTCCCCACGGCGCAGGCCCTCTGGGAGTTGCTCGAACTCGGCGCGGATCGCGAACACGCGGCGGTCGTGCGACTCGCGGGGTTCCTCACCATGCAGCAGGACCGCCCCGGCCGTTGGAGCGACGACGGTGCCGCCGGCGACGGCTTCTTCTCGCCCGGCCCGCTGACCGCCCCGATTGCGCCGCTGGCGCTGCCGTCCGGCACGGTGTTCACCCGGGACGACGACGCGCGATTCGTCGCGAGCTGTCTTGCGTTGCGGGCAGTGCTCCGCGCCGGACACGAGGATCGGCGACCGGTCGCCGCCCATCTCGAGAGCCTGCTGCGGCTCCGCGTGCTCGAGCCGCATCTAGGATTCGTCGTGCTCGCTGCCTTGGGCATGGCCCCACCCAAGTACTGGGTCCGCATCGACGCGCTCGTCGCCGAGGCGGCCCGACACCAGCGGGCAGATGGTTCGTGGCCGGACGTTACCGTCTTCCACGCCGTGGACCTGTTGCTCACCGTCCCGACGCGGGCCGCCCGAGTGCTCGTCGCCAAGGCGGCACCGTGCATCGCCGCGCAGCAGCTGCCGACCGGCGCATTCGACCCCAGGGAGAACGAAGCCAACACGCTGACCGCTCTCCGCGCGTTGCTCACGGCGCAGACTACCCACTGACGCAGAAGGCGCCGGGAGCAGGTTCGGGGGACGTAGGCGGTAGGAGAGACGGCGAGACGGCCAGACGGCCAGCGGTGCGGAGGAGTGAGGTGCCGGAGCCGTTCCCACTCGCGCCCACCCCCTGCAATCCGCTCGCCGTCTGGCCGTCTCGCCGTCTGACCGCACTCCTACCACCCACCTCCCGGCACCCAAACCCCGCGAAGGGCGAGTACCGCTCCCAAGCGCGTCGGGGTATCCTACCGGCACGACTCATGACCGATCAGCGATCTCGTATCCGACTGACGTCGCTGTCGCACGGCGCCGGCTGAGCCTGCAAGCTCGGCACCGCCGAGTTGGCGCAGGTGCTGCGCCACGTGCCCGCGATCGACGACCCGCGCGTGCTGGTGGATGCCGCCACGCGGGACGACGCCGCCGTATTCCAGCTGGCGCCGGACCGCGCGCTCGTGGCCACTGTGGACTTCTTCACGCCGATCGTGGACGACGCATACACGTTTGGCCGCATCGCCGCCGCCAACGCGCTTTCCGACCTGTACGCCATGGGAGCACGACCGCTGTTCGCCCTGAACCTGGTGGCCTGGCCCCGGAGCCCCGAGGTCCTCGCGCTCCTCGGCGAGACGCTGCGGGGCGGGGCTGACGTGGCACGTGACGCGGGACTGCTGATTCTGGGAGGGCACTCGATCGATGACGTCGAGCCGAAGTACGGGCTCGTCGCGATCGGTGAGGCACACCCCGACCGGCTGCTGACCAATCGCGGCGCGCATCCGCGCGACCGGCTCATCCTCACGAAACCGCTCGGGACCGGGATCCTCGCCACCGGGCTCAAGCGCGAAGCGCTGTCCGAGGCGGACATGGCCGAGGCCGTCGGCTGGATGACGACCCTCAACCTGGGCGCGATGGAGGCGGCCCTGGCGGTTGGAGCGGCCGTGCACGCCTGCACGGACGTCACCGGATTCGGGCTCATCGGGCATTTGCGGAACATGCTGGAGGGAAGTCCCGTCGGTGCCCGCGTGCACTCAGCGGCCGTTCCCGTCATGACCGGCGCGCGCGATCTCGCGGCATCGGGCGCCGTCCCCGGCGGCACGGTACGCAACCGTGAGGCCGCGGCCGAGTACACGAGCTGGCACTCGAGCGTATCGGACGAGACGCAGATCCTGCTGTGCGACGCGCAGACCTCGGGCGGCTTGTTGCTGGCGGTGGCGGCGGACGCGGCAGGCCGGCTGGCCCAGGAGCTGGCACACCGTGGCGTCACGGGGTGGACGATCGGCGAGATCGTCCCGGGCGGCACGGGCACGGTGGAGGTCGTTTGATGCAGACGGCCGTGGTCCACGCCGACGAGAGCTGTCTCGGGAACGGGCGCGAAGGCGCGACGCCCGGCGGTGCCGGTGCACTCATCGAGGTCGAGGTGAAGGGCGCGATCGAGCGTCGCGACCTGTACGTGCACGCGCCCGACACCACGAACAACCGCATGGCACTTGCGGGCGCCATCGCGACGTTCGCGCTGTTGTCCACCAAGGGACGGCGTTTGCGTGTCGTCTACGTATCCGACTCCGAGTACCTCGTGAAGGGGATGCGGGAATGGGTCCCGTCCTGGCGGGCTCGCGGATGGAAGCGCAAGGGTGGCTCGATCGAGAACCTGGAGCTGTGGCAGGCGTTGCTCCAGGTCCAGTCGGGTCACGAGGTCACCTGGCGCTGGGTGCGCGGCCACGCCGGTGATGCCAAGAACGAGTATGCCGACCATCTAGCCGTCCGGGCCGCGAAGGACTAGATCA
>JAOUDR010000249.1 GCA_029859185.1 Gemmatimonadota bacterium | reverse complement strand
CAGGGCCATCACGCCTCGCGCCGCCCTCCCGGCCGCCTGCCGCGGGCGCCCATCCGCCAGGGGCCCTCGACCGGACCGGACGGAGTCGGGGAACCACCCCGCCACGGACCGCAGGCCATGCGTGCGCAGCAGATACGTGAGGATCGCCTCGATCTCGCGGCGATCCTCGACCGCCACCTCCGTCACCGCCGGCACGATCCGTTCCTCGGTGAGCATGTCATACCGCTGCAGGATCCCGGCAAGTCGTCCCGTCTGGCTCTGCGTCGACACGTCGTAGGCGCTCCACGGCCCGGCAAAGGTGAGCAAGGTCATCACGCAGAGAGAGGCGGGGATGACCCGGATCCCACGCGCGCGGGTCGCCAATTGGTACACGGCGATGCCCGCGAGCCACACCGACAGCCCGATCAGGAAGTACCGATTCTCGGTGATGCCGTACTGCGCCACTCGCTGCCAGATGGCAAGCCAGAGCATCACAATGGCGGGCAACAGCGCGAGGTAGAACAGGCGGGCGTACGTCCCCACCCAGCGGTCGCTCGATCGCATGGCCAGGGGATGGACGAGCAGCAGCGAGAAGATTCCCCCGGCCGCCACCACCGACACGAGCCAGCCAATCCACCCGCTCGGCCACTGCCAGGTGACAAGCACCTTCACGAAGTAGGCGAGCAGAATGAAAAGGTAGATGGCGACGATCGGCAGCAGCGCAAACCGTGTGAACGCGCGCAGGCCGAGCGGATACTCGTCGTCGCGCTCCAATGCGGCGACATCGGCGGGCAGCCCCGCCACGAAGACCCACGGGGAGAGCAGGAACGCCGCAAGGAACCAGAGGCGCAAATAGGCGGAGGCCGCGACATCCACCCCGAAGAGCTTGTCGAGGGCGAGCACCGCGAGGGCAACACCCGCGTAGAGCACGTGCGCGTAGATCGCGGCCAGGACCACCCGCTCGGCGAGCACCCGGTTGTACTCCCAGAACCCGCGTCCCTCCGGACCCACGATGTAGGGCGCGATCGCCACGAACAGGTGGAAGACCACCGCCAACTGCAGCATGCGCGCGAACCGCAGCGGTTCGGCCCACCCCGCCCAGCCCACGAAGAAGCCGGCGAGGATCAGCACTCCAAGCGCGTCCACCGCCCACATGAGGCTCGGCCGCCAGCGGAGTCGCGCCCCGAGCATTCGGAGACCGGTGAACAGGGAGATGCCGAGCGCGGCAGAAGCCAGCAGGCGCTCGACCGTCCGCTCCGGCCCGATGTTCTCCTCGAGGAGGATCGCCGCCACCGCCGCGACCAGACCGCACAGGACGGTGAGCGGGAACCGTGCGACACCCCTCGCCGCTCCGTCGAGGATCGGAGCCAACGTGGCGACGCGGGACGGCCTCGGGCTGGTCATGATGCGAGCCTCACGGGAGCGCGCCGGGCACCCCACGTCCCCGGCACTGGTTCGAAGACCCCGGCGACCGGCGCGCCACAGTCGGGACAGGTGGCACGGTCCGTCAGCCGCCAGGCCGTCAGGGTGTACCCATCGCGTGCGATGAGCGTGCCGCCGCACCCGGGACAGACCGTCGTACCGCCCGCGAGATCGCGCACGTTGCCGGTATAGACGTAGTGCAGACCGTTCGCGCAGCCGATCTGGCGGGCGCGGGTGAGCGTCGACGCCGGCGTGGCGGGCGTCTCGAGCATGCGCCAGTCGGGATGGAACGCCGTGAAGTGCACCGGCACCTCCGGCCCGAGCTCGCTCGCCACCCACTGGGTCAGCGCATCGAGCTCGGCATCACCGTCATTCCACCCGGGAATCAGCAGCGTCGTGATCTCGAGCCACACGTCCGTCTCATGGCGAATGTAGCGCAGCGTATCGAGGACCGGCGCCAGCTCGCCCGCGCAGAGATCCCGGTAGAACCGCTCCGAGAACCCCTTCAGGTCCACGTTGGCGGCATCCATGTGGCGATAGAACTCGACGCGCGGCTCCGCACACACATATCCCGCCGTGACCGCCACCGTCTTCACGCCCCGCGCACGACAGGACTGGGCCACGTCCACCGCGTACTCGTGGAAGATGACCGGGTCGTTGTACGTGAAGGCGACACTGCGGCACCGATACCGCTCGGCCGCCGCCGCAAGTGCCTCGGGCGTGGCACTATCGGCCAGCGTGTCGGTCTCGCGGGACTTGCTGATATCCCAATTCTGGCAGAAGCGGCACGCGAGGTTGCAGCCGGCCGTCCCGAAGGAAAGCACGGGCGTCCCCGGCAGGAAGTGGTTCAGCGGCTTCTTCTCGATGGGATCGATGCAAAACCCGCTCGAGCGGCCGTAGGTGGTGAGCACGATCGCGTCGTGCTCGCGAGCCCGGACGAAACACAACCCGCGCTGGCCCTCCCGGAGCTTGCAGGCCCGCGGGCACAGGTCGCATTGCACCCGCCCGTCGTCGAGCTGGTGCCAGTACTTCGTCGGGACCGTGGACTGCATCGGACCGGTCATCCCGCCCCCCACCTGCTGGGCCTCCAGAAAGGTACGTCTCCGGGGACAGGCGTCGAGATCCCGCCTTGACGACGGCTTGACGGCACGACACCGGAATGCGGCCGAGGCTTCTTCGAGGGACTCATGTCGTCACGTCTCTTCCTTGGCCCATTGCTCGTGCTGGCCTGCAAATCGCCCCCGTGACCGTTTCGCCAGATTCGACCGGGCGCTACCGCGTCACCCTTCGCTTCGGCGGTGGCCAACTGGAGTCCCGCCGTCTGGACTGCTCCGGCAATGTCGTCCGGGCCGACGCCAGCACCTTCTCCTTCGGCGCGGTCGAAGTCGAAACGTGGCCGGACGACCGACTCCGCATTACCGGCTTTGCAGCCGTCATCCGCTCGGGACTCGGGTACGCCCTGCCGCCGAGCACCGCTCCCGTGGGAACGGCGACCTTCGACGGCCGAGTGAACACGATGATGGCAGGGGGGCTCGTGGCGTACGAGGGGGGCATCGCCGGTATCGGACTAGGGATCTCGAACATGGGGCGCTGGATCGAAGCTGCCGGCGGTGAGGCTGATGACGTCCCCCCGACCCTGCCGGCGTTCTACCTGCGCCTTGGTAGCCGCGAGGGACTCCACTATCGTCTCGACAGACTCACCCCCACCGCCTTCGTGCCCGTCTCCGGAATGCGGACCGGCATCGCCTGGGGGCGAGGCCGTGAGCGCCGGGTCTCGGGCTTCGCCGGCGCGAGCGTCGGTCCGGCAGCAGACGAGGCCTATCCCCTGGGCGGGTTCCTCGAGATCAGTCTCCCGATCACTGGGCGCCTCGATGCCGCCGTCGCGGGTGCCTACCGGCCGAGCCACACCTCCACCGACTGGGGTCTCGTCGTGGGAGGCAGGATTTGCCTTGGCCGTTGACGGGTCGGGATCCGCTCACGCACCCACCGTTCGGTACCAGCCTCGTGCCGGAGGGACGATCAACGGTGACGGATGGGGACGGCGTCGCTCGATCTCGGCCCCCGACCCATCGTCCATCAATCCCCGAACTTGATCCCCTGCGCCAACGGCAACTCTGGACCCCAGTTGATCGTGTTCGTCTGCCGCCGCATGTACACCTTCCACGCGTCCGATCCGGACTCACGCCCGCCACCCGTATCCTTCTCGCCTCCGAACGCGCCCCCGATCTCGGCGCCACTCGTCCCGATGTTGACGTTGGCGATGCCGCAATCGGACCCACGCGCCGAGAGGAACTGCTCCATTTCACGCATGTGGTCGGTGAAGATCGCGGACGACAGGCCCTGCGGGACGCCGTTGTGGAGCGCGATTGCCTCGCCAAGCTCGTCGATGGCCTCCCGCGGGGAGGACAGCTTCTTGCCGTACGTGATGATGTACAGGATCGGCGCGAACGTCTCCTCCTGCACAATGGCGAACTCGTTCCTGGCCTCGGCGATGCAGGGTTTCACCCAGTGTCCGCCCGGGTAGTCCTTGCCGGCAAGCACGTCGCCGCCGTAGAGGATGCGCCCGCCTTCCTCCGTCACCCGCACGATCGCCTTCTGCAAATCGGACACTGCGGCATGGGTTACCAACGGGCCCATGAGAACGTTCCGGTCCCGCGGATCGCCGATGCGGATCCCCTCATAGGCTTTGACGAGTCGCCGAACGAGCTCGTCCTTCACGGAGGCGTGGACGATGATGCGGCGCGTCGACGTGCAGCGCTGCCCGGCGGTGCCCACCGCGCCGAACAGGATTGCCCGGAGCGCCATGTCGAGGTTCGCGCTGGGCGTGACGACGATGGCGTTGTTGCCACCGAGCTCGAGGATCGTCCGACCGAACCGCTTGCCCACCACCTCCGCCACACGCTCCCCAACCTGGCAACTCCCGGTTGCCGAGACGAGCGGGATGCGGCGGTCGGCCAGCAGGCGTTCGCCGATGCTCGACCCCTTCCCGATCACGAGCGAGAAGAGCGCCGGATCCACGTCGTTCTCCTCGCACAACTGCTGGGCGATCTTCGTGCAGGCGATCGCCGTGAGCGGTGTCTTGCTGGCGGGTTTCCAGACGACGCTATCACCGCACACGATGGCGATCGCCGTATTCCAGCTCCAGACGGCCACCGGAAAGTTGAAGGCGCTGATGACACCCACGACGCCGAGGGGGTGCCACTGCTCGTACATCCGGTGATCGGGCCGCTCGGAGTGCATCGTGAGCCCGTAGAGCTGCCGCGAGAGGCCGTTGGCGAAGTCGCAGATGTCCACCATCTCCTGCACTTCGCCCTCCCCTTCGGCGATGCTCTTTCCCATTTCGAGCGTCACCAGCTTGCTGAGCGGCTCCTTCATGGCACGCAGGCGGTTACCCAGCTGGCGAATCAGGTCGCCACGCTTCGGGGCCGGCACCGTGCGCCACGTGAGAAACGCCGCGTGGGCGCGCGCCACGATTACGTCGTACTCGTCCTCGGTGATCTGCCGGACGGACGCGATGCGCGTGCCGTCAATCGGCGTGATGACATCGAGCATCGGCCCGGAACCCAGCCACGCTCCGCCAAACCCGCCTGGATTCTGATCCTCGATACCGAGGGTGCTCAAGAAGTCGTGCTGTATCGAAGCTGCCGTCGCCATGGATTTCCCCTGTTGTGCGTCGCGTCGGCCCGATGTGAGCCAGTGTCTCGACGGGAGAAACCTAGCGAGGGGTGACGGGGGATGGCAGGCGACGGTGGGTGATGACGGGCGATGACGGCGATGGTGGGTAATGGCGGGCGATGGTGGGTAATGGGGG
>JAOUDR010000248.1 GCA_029859185.1 Gemmatimonadota bacterium | reverse complement strand
CCAGGCCTCGTGGCGATCTCGCTGCGCGGCCTGGATCTTTTCCGCCATCAATATCGTCCGGCCTGCACCGCAGACCTCGACCCCGGCCCTGAGGCGTCCGATGCCGTTCCGCGCCCTCCTCGCGTTTCTCGCCATCGTATCGCTCGCGTCCCCGGGCGCCGCACAGCAGCGGGATTCAGCACCCGCACCGGTGGCCGCGGGCCAGCCCATCGATCGCTCTGGTGGGCTCCTGCTTCCCGAGCAGGCGGCGTACGACGTGACCTTCTACGACCTCGCCCTGAGCGTGAACCCCGCCGACAGCACGATCGCCGGCACGCTGGCTGTCCATGCTCGGGTCGTACTCCCCTTGTCACGCCTGGTCCTCGACCTCGATACCACGATGACGGTCACCGCCGTCACGATTCCCGGGGACATGGACTCGCCTGCCTTCGAGCGCATTGGCGGGCGCCTCTGGGTCGTCCTGCCGCGCACCCTGCAGCCGGGGGAGCAGGTTGCGGCGCGCGTCACCTACCACGGCCGGCCGCGGGTCGGCTCCTTCGGGGGGTTCTCCTGGGCCCGGACGCCGAGCGGCGCGCCGTGGGTCGCCACCTCGGTCGAGACGCCGGGCGCCGACGTCTGGTGGCCGGTCAAGGACCACCCGTCCGATGAGCCGGACTCCATGGCGCTGCACTACACCGTGCCCATGCCGCTCGTGGCGGTGGGGAACGGCCGCGCCAGGGGCGTCCGCGACAACGGCGACGGCACTCGCACCTTCGACTGGTTCGTCTCCACGCCCATCAACAACTACGGCGTGACCATGAATGTGGCACCCTACGTCGAGGTCACCGCGCCGTACCTCAGCACGGCGGGCGACAGCATGAACGTCACCTTCTGGGCGCTCCCCGAGGACTCCGCCAGCGCCCGCGGCAGGATGCCGGAGTTCCTCGACCACATGCGCTTCCTCGAGGAGATCGGCGGGCCCTACCCATTCCGGCGCGACAAGTACGGCATCGTGCAGACCCCTTTCCTGGGGATGGAACATCAGACCCTCATCGCCTACGGCGCGGGGTTCCGCAACGACGCCATGGCGCGCTACGACTGGGGGTTCGACGCGCTCCACCAGCATGAGCTGGCGCACGAGTGGTGGGGAAACCAGATCACGCCTCCCGACTGGAACGACCTGTGGCTGCACGAGGCCTTCGCCCAGTACATGCAGCCGCTGTACGCCGAACGGCGGATCTCGGCCGCCAAGGCACGCGACATCATGACGATGGCGCGCTCGCGCGTCAGGGCGACGCCCCTCCTCGCTGTCGCACCGCGCGAGACGCAGAACTCCGGCCAGGCCTACGCCAGGGACATCTACTGGCGCGGTTCATGGGTGCTCCACTCCCTGCGCTACGTGATGGGAGACGATCACTTCCTCACCCTGCTCCGGCAGTGGAACGACCCGATGCCGCCGGTACCGACCCTGAACCCGGCCTGCCGCTGCCGCTTCGCCACGACCGACGACCTGCTGCGGCTCGCGAGCCGCGTGGCGGGACGGGACCTGACGTGGTTCTTCGAGGTCTACCTGCGCCAGGCGGAGTTGCCGCGCCTGGCCGTCCAGCGGGAGGGGAAGACGGTGAGCCTCCGGTGGGAGGCCCCCGCGGGGCTGCCGTTCCCCATGCCGGTACCGGTCCGGGTGAACGGGCGGAACCAGGTCGTGGAGATGGTTGACGGCCGCGGCACCTTCAAGGCGCCCGCCACCGCCACCCTGGACGTGGATCCCGACGGCTGGATCCTGCGGGGGGATCAGTAGTTCTGTCCCCGGCTCATACCCGGGAGCCAGCGGGTCCTCTGCGGCCGTGCGGAGGGCCAGCGAGGATCGGAGGATCCCAACAGAACCGTCGCTGATCGCCGCGCCGACATCGAACGCCTCGGAGACCGAGTACAGGCCGGGCACAATCCTGCCGAACGTGCCCTTGCCGATCTGCGCTCCATCGAGGAAGAACGCGCCCTTGCGCGTGGCGTTGTGCTTGTGTGCGTGGGGAATGGCCCCAGTCTTCTACCCGAGTCTAGCGCAGTCGCAGGGCATACAGAAACGTCGCCCCAAACAGCAAGCCGAGCAGGATCCACACTCCCCCGTACGACGGCAAAGGCTCACCATCGAGCAGGAACCGGCGAGGATTGTCCCAGACGACTGTGATATGAGCGGAACCTCCATCGAGCAGGTGGCGAATTGTGGCCTCAGGGAGAAGCAGGTTGGTCGCCAACGTTCTTCCGTCACTGGTCGCGATGCGGACGGGGAAAAGGGCGCGGGAGGTACCGTAAGACTCTGACCACGATGTTGGCGCCGGCGTCGAAGCTGAGACCCGCCGGATTGTGGCCGGGATCCCATCCTGTGAGAGCTGAAGCCTGGCGTAAGCCTGTGGCGATGCAATGGCGAAAGAGGAGAGCGCCATGACGGCCAGCATGACTTTGAAGACGAGGCCTTTCACGAGCCCCAGCGAAGGCGAGGAAGTCACTGTCGGTCAGGTCCGATGTCGGGGGTGGGGGAGCAGCGCCAGGGCGCTGATAGGGAACCGGGCACGTACGGAGCCGCGCGCCTTCCCTTCGGATCGAGGAGGCCCGCTCCACCGCCG
Source organism: Gemmatimonadota bacterium (assembly GCA_029859185.1). GTDB lineage: Bacteria > Gemmatimonadota > Gemmatimonadetes > Gemmatimonadales > GWC2-71-9 > JAOTWJ01. The sequence goes on along the minus strand of JAOUDR010000248.1, from coordinate 2,614 downwards.
ATCGCGACGGCGACAACGCTGGAAGCAACCGGCAAACGGGAGCGAGACAGAGGCCTGTCAGCGTCACGCGTGTGTTCGGCGTTCACCCTGTCTTCACGCAGGCGAATACTGCATACTCATCCTCGCCCGGGCTGTAGAGCCCCTCATGCAGTTCGAAGCCCGTTTCGCGCAGGACCTGTCTCCAGGTGTCGAGTGAGAAGATACCCATCGTCCAGTGATCGGTCTCAATCCGCAGGCGGCCCCGGTCCCGAATCAGGTATAGAATCGTCGTTTGGTATTGCTCGTCTGCCGGGTCCGGGTCATAGACGTTCTCGATGAAGACAACGTCCACGCCGTCCCGCGTCGCCAGGGAGGTTGTGGTCTTGTTCTGTCGGAACGTCTCGATCGTCACGTCCGGAGTGACAACCAGGACACCGCCCGGGTTCAGGTGGTCATACGCGGTTCGCAACGCCGCCACGAGGTCGGTCAGGCAGCTCATGTGTGCGATCGCGTCGTCCATGAGCACCGCGTCGAAAGTGCCGATGGGTCTGCATGTCCTCATGTCTCCCTGGACGAAGTGGCATTCCGGGTTCAGGTCCTTCGCCTGTGCGAGCATGGCCGGACTCAGATCCAGCCCGGTCACGTCGAAGTGCCGCTTCAGGTTCAGCACGTTCTTCCCGCCTCCACACCCGATGTCCAGTAAGGTGGTGGCTGGGTGTTCAGCATACTGGCGAATCAGTGCCGTGACATGCTCGCAGTAGTGCGCGTATTCGGTGGCGGCATCGCCCCACATCGGCCACAGCCACGCCAGGTCCGTATAGAGGCGGCAGGTATCGTTCATTTCGTTCCTCCTGCGGGCCGTCATGCCGGTCGTCTGCGGTCGCCGAAGGCGACCGGCGGCGTCACGTGATCGTGATGGGGGCCCTCGACGACGACCAGCGGTCCCCGGGCTCACGAATGTACCTTCGCACCAGGTAGCCCCACGGAATGGCAAGCGCGAAGATCACCAGTCCCATCAGAGTGGCGAACCAGGTCTCGCGAAAAGCGCCCTCAAGCTGGCCGGCACTTTGCCGCGGAAGGCCGATGGTGATCACCCAAGTCGCCTTCCAGATCAGCTCGAAGACGAGGAGCGGCAGCATCTTCAGCGGGTAGCGAAGGCCGAGCAGCGCAAGAAACGCCACGGTGCTCAGGAGACACCATGTGACGCCGCGGAAGTGCTCCGCAGTCTCTGGCGAGCCGAGGAGGAGCGGCCAGATCGTCGTTCCCAGGCCGACAACGAGAAGGAGATAGGTGGCGCGGAGAACGTAGAGCCTGGCGACCGACACTTCGTCCATGCAGCCCTCCCGGGATAGACGGCACCGGCACCGGCGGAACGGCTCTTCGGACGAGCGCGAGAACCGCCTGGTTTCGATCGCCGACGCAGCGGATGGGGAACTCACTGTGGGCCGCCGCGAAGAGCAGAGCCGTCCGCTGCGACCGGTTGTTGGCCCGTGTCACCGAAGCCGATTGTGCCTCCCACCGCACCAGACCCTTGAGGCCTGGTGCGGGGCGGGCCTGCCCTGTTCAAGGTCTGGGATTGCCGCGGTCGAGTAGGCGCTCTGCTCCTGATGACTGTTCCTGGAGATAGAGACCGACCACGTTCTCGACCTCCTTGGAATACACCAGCCACTTGCCATCCGGAGACAGTCCACGGTCGCGGGAAAGCCGATTCGCCTCATCGGGCTGCAGGGCGCGGGTATCTAGACCCTCCGGTGTGACGCTGAACAGTCGCTGTGCCTCGGTTCGGCGGCGTACGAAGTCGCGCGGTGCCTCATTGGGGAGTCGTTCGAGCATTGGAACCTCAGTGAACACGACTCGCTGCCCATCTGTGGTCCACCGCGGGTCTTCGTTGCTCTTCGTGCTGTCTCCCAGCTGCCGCCGGCTGGATCCGTCGGGGTGCAGCACGAATACGCGATACTGACTTGAAGGGCGCCTATCTTGCGCCGCGAAGAGGAGCCAACGACCATCGGGTGAAAAGGCGGACAGGAACCCGTTCGTTGTACCCGGCAGGGCAACTGGATCCCCGCCGGTACGCGTCATGAGATACAACTGCCTGACTCCATCCCGGCTCGACGTGAAGACGATGGAGCGGCCATCCGTCGACCAGTTGGGCTGTTCTCCAGGCGTTCCGCTAGGAGTCAATCTCGTGAGACCGGAGCCGTCCGGCCGGATCGTGTATACGGCCGCTTCGCCGTCCCGGTTGGATTCGAACGCAATCGTCCCGCCGTCTGGCGCCCACGAGGGGACGGAATAGTAGACGGCGTGAGTGGCCTGTTGCGCTGCCGGTGAGGAGGTCAGTGTGGCCGAAAGCACCAGAGCGCACATCCCAACACGTTCTGTCCGCTGCATCGTCATCGGGCACTCCAGTTGAACGCGTGCGCGTGCCGCACCACCGTCGTCGGCCTCATCATGAATCCCTCAAGCGGGCGAATGCTCCGGGTCAGCTGCGGTGCGAAGCGCCGTCCGCTGCGTGCTGTCGGTAGGAGGGCGGGCATCAAGAGCATCGGCGCAACCCACTGGTCTATTCGATGAACCCCTCGGGTCCGGCGCACGAACGCCCCCGCACCAGTCGCACCTCGTCGCCCAGGGCAATCTC
>JAOUDR010000246.1 GCA_029859185.1 Gemmatimonadota bacterium | reverse complement strand
AGGGGGGGCGGAAGAGAGACGGACAAGAAGAGACGGGCAAGAAGAGACGGACAAGAAGAGACGGACAAGAAGAGACGGACGAAACCCACCGGCTTCGCCCGCCCTGTTCTGTCCGCCCCCGTCCGTCTCTGTTCTGTCCGTCCCCGTCCGTCTCTGTTCTGTCCGCCTACGCCGCCCGCCAGAACCCCATGAGCGCCTTGCCGTCGGGACTCTGGCGCAGCTTCTCGAACGCCCGCTCCCGAATCTGACGGACTCGTTCACGGGTGACGCCGAGGATCTCGCCGATGCGCTCCAGCGTCATCCCCTCAGAACCCTCCTCGAGGCCGTAGTAGAGGTAGAGAATGCGGCGCTCGCGCGGCGTGAGGTACTTCTCGAAGATGCGGTCGATGAACTCCCGTTGGAGCGTGGCGTCCGTGGTGTCTTCGATCTCCGTGCCCTCTTCCGCGGAGAACCGCTCGCCGACGGTTGCGGCATCCCGCTCGGTCCGGTCAATCGGGGCATCGAGCGAGATCTCGCCCGCCGTCATCCGGCGGGCCGCCCGGACGTTCTCGGGCGTATCCTCGAGAGCGCGGGCGATCTCGTCGTCCGTCGGCTCGCGGCCGAGCTCTTGAGAGAGGTACGTCTCGGTCCGCGCCATCCGGATGAAGTGGCTGTTCTGGTTGAGCGGGATGCGGACGCTGCGGGTCTGCTCTGCAAGGGCCTTCAGCACGGCCTGGCGCACCCACCAGACGGCGTAAGAGATGAACTTGACGCCCTGCTCCGGATCGAACTTCCGGACGGCCTTCAGGAGACCCTCGTTGCCAATCGCCACCAACTCCGAGAGATCGAGTCCATGGCCCTGATATTTCTTGACGTAGGAGATCACGAACCGCAGGTTCGCCGTCACCAGGCGCTCGGCGGCCCGGGGATCGCCGGCCTGCGCCCGGCGGGCGAGCGCTCGCTCCTGCTCCGGGTCTTTGATCAGCGGGATCTTCTGAATGTCCTGCAGGTACTGGTCAAACGCGTTGGACGACGTAACGCGGAAGAACGCCTTGCTCTTGCTCGCCCGTACCTGCTGAGCCATACACGCCCCTGGAGATGGGTTGAAACTGTATGGAAGGTGGCGGCTTCGTGACCGCCATTTTGACCGGCAACCGAGCGGGCCGAATATAGGAAATGCGGAGGTGAGCGTCAAGAAAAATAAGATTTCCACATCACAAATCGTTCAACGACATACCTTTCTGGATTTCATGCACTTCTGGTCAAAGAGGCACGATCACCAGTTTCGACCTCCGACGCTAAACCGTTGTGAATAATGTAGTTACGGACTGTTGAAATGTTGGCAGATTGCGGAACCACTTAACGGCAAACAACTTCCGTCCTAGTGGGTGAGGACGTTCTCGACTAGCTCCGGCGGCGCCGAAAACGTCCATTCCCGATCCGGCGACTGCGCTGCTTGGCCTATCTCCTTCAGCAATGCAAACTTGACAGTCCCTCCCCTCGCCTTCTTGTCATGCGCCATCACGGCAAGCAGGTCGGCAGGGGTTGTGTCCGGCATGGTGGTGGGGAGGTCCAAGGCCTGGAGGCTGTCTCTCAGGGCCGCCGCCGTTCCCTCGCGCGTGATCCCCATCGCCGTGCCCAACGTTGCCTCGACCACCATCCCGATCGCGAGCGCCTCCCCGTGCAGCAGGGCATAGCCGGAGACCGTCTCGAGGGCGTGACCGACCGTGTGTCCAAAATTGAGGATTGCCCGAGCGCCTCCCTCCAGCGGATCCCTGCCGACCACCCTGGCCTTGATCCCCACACTCTGGGCGACAATCTCCTCGAGAGCCTCCGGTCGCCCATCGAGGATGGCCGTGTGCAGCGCTCCGATCCGGTGAAAGAGCGCGGCGTCCGCGATGGCCCCGTGCTTCACGGCCTCGGCGAGGCCCGCGCGGACATGGGGGGCAGGGAGCGTCCGAAGGAAGGCAACGTCTGCGATCACCGCCCGTGGTTGGTGGAAGGCACCAACGAGGTTCTTCCCCTGCGGGGTGTCCACGCCCGTCTTCCCGCCGATCGCACTGTCCACCATCGCCAGGAGCGACGTCGGGAGTTGGACGTAGGGGATACCGCGTCGGTACGTCGACGCAACGAACCCCCCGAGGTCTCCGGTGACGCCCCCGCCGAGGGTGATGACGGCCCCGTCCCGCCCGGTGCCCGCCGCTCCCATCGCGTCCGTGAGCGTCTCCCACTGCGCCCGCGTCTTGTTCCACTCTCCAGCCGGAAACGTGAAGAAATCGCAGGGACCCACGGTGGCCACCGCTGCGCGGACGACCTCGCCATACAATCCCGCGACGGTGGAGTCGGCAATGATGGCGTAGCGGACCGCGGGGCAGTGTCGGGCGAGTACGTCGGGAAGTGCTGCCAGGGCTCCGTCACCGATCGTGATGTCGTACCCGCTGGCGCCGACCGCAACGGAGACCCGGTGCACGGTCGTTACAGCGTCACGTCGCCGGTGATGATGCGGACGGCCGCTCCGCCCACATGGACGTGACTGATGGAGCCGTCCGCCGCAGATCGGACCCGCACCGCGAGCTGGCTGGGGCGGCCGATCTCGGTTCCCTGCTCGAACTGCATGCGGGCTTCCCCGTCCCGGACCGGGGTCACCCCGTGGTAGACGAGGTAGGCCCCGAGGGCGCCGGCAGCGCTTCCGGTGGCAGGATCCTCGGGCACGCCCAGTCCGGGCGCGAACATCCGGCAGTAGGCCGTGGCGGCGCCCCGCTCGCCGAAAGCGAAGAGCATTGCACAGTCGGTCCCGAGCGTCCGCAGCAGGGCCGCCAACTCCCCCCCCGTTCCGCCGCTCGGCAGCGCCGTCAGGGCCTCGCGGGACCGGACGGGCACCATCAATTGCGGCAGCGCCGTGGACACGACTTGCGGGGCGGGGTCGTTCGCGATCAGGTCGGGACCACCACCCAGCGCCCGAGCGAGGCGCAAACGGTCCGTGACGACCGTACCGTACTCGGGCAGGGCCTGGGTCATCTCGACATTCACCGGATGTCCATCGCGGAGCTCCACATCCACCGGAAGCACCCCCCGACCCGTCTCTTGCGTCAGGTGTGTCACGCCCGAGCGCGGCAGGTCGGCCACGAGCCCCAGCTCGGTCAGCAACCACCAGGTGCCGATCGTTGGGTGCCCGGCAAGCGGGATCTCGGCAGTCGGGGTGAAGAACCGGACCCGTCGGGTAGCCGTGGCGGACGGAAACACGAACGTGGTCTCCGACAGGTTCATCTCGCGTGCGAGCGCCTGCATGGTGGGTGGCTCGAGCCCGCGCGCATCCGGGAACACGGCCAGAGGGTTCCCCGCGAGTGGCGCCGTGGTGAACACGTCAAGCTGGTGGAACCGATACGTGGGCACGCTACCAGGTGCGATCGGGCACCGCTGCCTGCTGGTTGGCCAGGCGCGCGAGGACGAACAGGAGGTCCGACAGACGATTCAGGTAGATGAGGATGATCGGGGACACCGGCTCCTGCGCGTGCAGTGCCACCACGCTTCGCTCGGCGCGGCGGCAGACGGTGCGTGCCAGATGGAAGGCCGCGGCTTTGGCGGTGCCTCCAGGGAGAATGAACGCGGCGAGCGGTGGGAGGGCCGTCTCGGCTCGGTCCATGAGATCCTCCATCCCCGCGATGCGGCGCTCATCGATATCCGCTTTCGCCAGGGCGCGCTTGACCTTCGCCGGCTCCCGCGTTGCCAACTGACCACCGATGGCGAACAGATCGCGCTGGATCTGCTCGAGGAACTCGTGCTCCGTCTCGACGGGAGCCACCGCCATGGCCGCACCGATGACCGAGTTGAGTTCGTCAACGTCGCCGTAGGCGGCCACCCGCACGTCGTGCTTCGACACCCGGCCGCCGCCGAAAAGCGCGGTTTCGCCACCGTCGCCTGTCTTCGTATAGATCTTCATGGGAGGGGGAAGGTAGGTGCTCCGCCTCCGTGAAGGAAGGCAGCGGTGCCCGGGCCGCGGTGGGATGCGATGCGACGGTCCGAACGCGCGGGTATTTTCCTCGGCATGACTACTCCCAATCCGCTACGCGTCGCGGTGATTGGGTCAGGCCCCGCCGCGTTCTTCACCGCGGAGCCGCTGCTTGCCCGCGACGATCTTGGTGTCTCCGTCGACATGTTCGAGCGCCTGCCCGCCCCGTTTGGCTTGGTCCGGTTCGGGGTGGCCCCGGATCACCAGAAGATCAAGAGTGTGACGCGCTCGTTCGAGAAGGTCGCGCGCCGTCCGGGCTTCCGGTTCTTCGGCAACGTGGACGTGGGAACGCACCTCACGCTCGAAGACCTGCGACGCCACTATCACGTGGTCTGTTTTGCGACCGGCGCTCAGACGGACCGCCGGCTCGGGATTCCGGGGGAAGACCTCGTCCGCAGTCACCCGGCGACCGAGTTCGTGGCGTGGTACAACGGGCACCCGGAGTTCCGGCATCATGTCTTCGACCTCTCCGTCCGGCGCGCGGCGGTCATCGGGGTCGGCAACGTCGCGGTGGACGTCGCGCGGCTGCTGTGCCGGACGCCGGAGGAGTTGGCGGCCACCGACATCGCGCCCTATGCAGAGGCGGCGCTGGCCGCGAGCGGGATCCGTGAGGTCTACCTGCTGGGCCGGCGCGGACCGGTGCAGGCGGCCTTCACCAACGCGGAGGTGCGTGAGCTCGGGGAGCTGGCCGGCGCGGATGTCGTGGTGCCCGCGCGTGACTGCGAGCTCGATCCGCTCAGCCAGGCGGCGCTCGACGCGTCGGACGACCGGACGCTCGCCAAGAAGGTCGAGATCCTCACGGGGTTCACCACCCGCAGTCGGAGTATCAAGCCGGTCCGCCTCACGCTCCGCTTCCTGGTCTCGCCTGTGGAGATCCTGCCGGATGACGCCGGCGGCGTGCGGGCCATCCGCTTGGTCCGCAACCGCCTGGAAGCCGATGGTCGCGGCGGGCTCAAGGCCGTCGCCACCGAGGAGTCGGAGGAACTGCCGGTCGACATCGTGTTTCGGTCCGTCGGGTATCGCGGCATTGCCATCCCCGGTGTGCCGTTCGACGAGCGTCGCAGGACGGTCCCGCACGTGCAGGGACGGGTCCAGCGGGATGGCCGTGTGGTGCCCGGGCTCTATGTGAGCGGATGGATCAAGCGCGGTCCCTCGGGGGTGATCGGTACCAACAAGCCCGACGGGGCGGAGACCGCCGAGAGCATTCTCGCGGACGCAGCCGACGGCGTCCTGCCGGAGC
>JAOUDR010000247.1 GCA_029859185.1 Gemmatimonadota bacterium | reverse complement strand
CCGGGAAGTCGACGTGCGACCGCGGGATGATGATCGATCTATCGCCGTTCCGGAACGTGCGGGTGGATCCGGTGGCGCGTACGGCCCGCGTGACCGGCGGCAGTCTGCTGGGCGCCGTGGATCACGAGAGCATGGCCTACGGTCTGGTGACGCCGATGGGCACCGTCTCCCATACGGGGGCCGGCGGCCTCGTCACCGGCGGTGGCTTCGGTCGGCTCGCGCGCCGGTTCGGTCTCTCGGTGGACAACCTCCTCGCCGTCGACGTGGTCACGGCCAATGGTGAACTCGTGCACGCCAGTGCCGACGAGCATCCTGACCTGTTCTGGGGGGTGCGCGGCGGCGGAGGCAACTTCGGCATCGTGACCTCGTTCGAGTTCCGATTGCATCCGATGCAGCAACAGGTGATCGGAGGCGATCTCGTGTTTCCGATCGATCGGGCGCGGGATGCGCTCGAACTGTACGCGGAATACGCGCCCAATGCCCCGGATGATCTCTATTCCGACTTCTTCGCGGTGCGCCCGCCAGGTGGCGCCCCGGGCGTGATGGGCTTTAGCGTGTGCTACTCCGGACCGCCGAATGAGGCGGAGCGTGTGCTCGCACCCTTCCGCAAGCTCGGGACTCCACTGAACGACGGGATCCAGCCCGTGGATTACATCGCGCTCCAGCGCTCGGGCGACTCCAACGACCCGCGCGCCCGCGGCGTGTACCTCAAGAGCGCGTTTCTTCCCGCCATGCCGGCGGCGCTCATCTCGGCCATTGTCGATGGCCTCGAAGGGGATCCCAACCGGACCAGCATCGTCGCGTACCAGCAGAGCGGCGGGGCCATCGCCCGCGTCCCGAACGCGGCCACGGCCTTCGCGCATCGGGATGCCATCGGGAATTTGCTTGGCATCGTGGACTGGGCGCATGGCGACGACCCGAGCGCGCATTTCGGCTGGATGCGCAAGTACTGGGCAACGCTCGAGCCTTTTGCCCAGGGCTTCTATGCCAACGATGCTGCGGCCGATCTCAACGCGGCTGCGATCAACGCTAACTACCGCGGCAACTACCAGCGCCTGGTGAAGGTCAAGAACACGTACGATCCAGCCAACCTGTTCCGGCTGAATGCGAACGTAGAGCCGACGGTGTGAGCAGGCGACGGAGGACGATGAACGGCGATGAGGGGCGATGACACCGAGCATCGCCCCTCATCGCCTGCATCACCCGTCCTCGCCTGTCTACCGTGCCCGGCGCGCCGCCACTTCCGCCCGCACCGTGGCCAGTTGCTCCCGAATCGCCACCAGCGCACGGTCCACGAGCTGCTGGGCCTCCTCGCGTGTCGGGGAGTCGCCCGCCATGGCGGGGGACTCGAGGGGGGGGCCGTAGACGACGTAGATGCGCTTGCCAATGCGGGGCAGGGACCGCCCGATCGGCAGCACGTCCCGCATACCGTCGATGGCGACCGGGATGACCCGCGCGCCGGTCGTGCGTGCCACGATCCCCGCTCCCGGTTTGCCCGGGCCGACCGAGCCATCACGCGTCCGGGTGCCTTCGGGATACAGGATCATCACGCCCTTGGGCAACACTTCCGACAGCCGTCGTAACGCCCGCGGATCCCGCCGCCCTTCCCGGACGGGAATGCAGCGCCAATTGTAGGACAACCATCCCAGCAGCCATCCGCGGAAGAAGTTCTCGACCGCGGCGGGGTTCCACGGCATCAGGTGTGGCTTGAGCAGGGACTTCGGGAAGAAGACTGCCAGACCGATAAGGAAGCTGTCGATCATGGACTGGTGGTTGGCGATCAGGAGCGTATTGCGCTCGTCCCCCACATGCTCGCGACCCCGCACGGTGGTCCGGTTGAGCACACGGAAGAGCACCCACAGGAAGGCGACGGTGAGATTGGTGACGAGGTAGGACGTAAGCGGCCAAAACCGCCGCGCCAGCCGACTCGGCCGATAGTACGAGACGGGCGCCGTGGTACTCATGCCGATCGCCCCGCGCACAGCCTCAAGACCCGCGCGCCGCGCGGCGAATGATGCCCCCGCAGCATGGAGCCAGGCGTCGTTGGAGCGGTCGGCTCGCGCAAGCCGCTAGTTCTGCGCCTGCCGCTTGGCAGCAGCCTTGAGATCATCGTTGGCCCAGATCGCGATCTCGACGCGCCGGTTCCGTTGCCGACCGTCGGTCGTCTCGTTGGTCGCGATTGGCTGGAGTTCCCCATAGCCCACCGCACTCAACCGGCCCCGCTCCACCCCTTGGGCGGCAAGGAACGTCGCCACCGACGATGACCGGCGCAGCGACAGATCCATGTTGTGCTCCTCGGTGCCAGTCGCGTCCGTGTGACCCTCGACCAGGACGTTCGTGTCATCGTACTTCTGCAGGATGGTCCTCAGTTTCACGAGGTTCGTCTGCGCATCGGGTCGGATGTCGGCGCGGTCCACGTCGAACAGGAGGCCGCCGGCAAACGTGATCTTGATGCCCTCGCCGATGCGCTCGATCCGGGCACCTTCGAGATCCCGCTGCATCTCCGCCGCCTGCTTGTCCATGTAGCTGCCGATGACACCGCCGGCGATCCCGCCCACCGCCGCGCCCATCACCGCCCCGGCCGCCGTGTTGCCGGTGGCCTTCCCGATGACCGCGCCAATCACCGCCCCGCTCCCGGCGCCGACGGCCATGCCGGTCTGCGCCTTCGTCGCGCAGCCGGCCAGCCCGGCGACCAATCCAACTGTGACTGCGAGGGTTACCGCGCGTCGCATGTTCCGACTCCTTCTCGAGGGTCTCTTCCACGGCCCAGCCGAGCCGTGCCCGTGCAATGGATAAGCTACCCGCCGGCCATCAGGTCCGCCTGTCCCACAGGGCGGCGGAAGACCGGGGTGGGGAGGATGTGGGGATGTCCGGGTCGGATCCCGAACCGCGAACACACTCGAAGATACGCCGTACAGGTCCGGGAGGAAGAGCCCCGATCAGCCGGGTCGTGGGAGGGCATTCTCACAGGATGACCTCGTCTGCCCCTCGCGTCCCCGGCATCGCCGCTACAGTTTCCGTCTTCGACCATGACCGACATGCTTGACCATCCCAAGGCGGCCCTCGCAGGCCGCCACGCTCCGGAACGCGATTCGACCGGGGGGTATGGCGACCGTCTCTTTTTCCCATGCGGGGGGCGACAGGCGCGATGAGAGTCCCGTCCACACTGCCCCACGGGCGCTTCTGCCGTCTCTTCCTGCCGTCGCGAGGAATCGAGCGTTGAGCACACTCGAGCCCGGCCAGCGCATCGCCCACTACGAGATCGTCCGCCGCCTCGGCCAGGGGGGCATGGGCGTCGTATATGAAGCGCGCGACACCAAGCTCGACCGCACCGTCGCGCTCAAGTTCCTGCCGCCGCAGCTGGCGGTGGACCCGGAGGCCAAGGCGCGGTTCACGCGCGAGGCCAAGGCCGCCTCGGCACTCGACCACGCCAACATCTGCACGATCCACGAGATCGGCGAGACGGATGCGGGCGACCTCTACATCGCGATGGCGCACTACGAGGGCACACCGCTCGACGCCCTCCTGAAACGTGGTTCTCTGGCGGTCGAGCGCGTCGTTGACATCGCGACCCAGTTGGCCAGCGCCCTCGAACGGGCGCACGATGCCGGCATCGTGCACCGGGATCTCAAGCCTGCCAACGTCATGGTCACCGACCGTGGAGAGGTGAAGCTCCTCGATTTCGGGATCGCCAAGCTCGCCACCGGCACGGGCATCACGGAGACGGGCACGACCCTCGGGACCATCGCGTACATGAGTCCCGAGCAGGTGACGGCGGAGCAGCTCGATCACCGGGCGGATCTGTGGTCCTTCGGCGTGGTGCTGTACGAGATGCTGGCCGGCCGCACGCCGTTCGGCGGAGAGACCGCGCCGGCGGTGATGTACAGCATCCTGGACAAGGAGCCCGCGCCACTCCTAGCGCTGCGACCGGACACGCCAGAACACTTGGTTCATCTGGTCGACGCCTGCTTGCGCAAGAGCCGTGACCAGCGCCCGGAGCACGCACGGGCAATCCGGGAGGCGCTCGGCGGAACGGGACCCACGCCAACCACATCGCGCCCGGCGCGGGCGACCGGTGCCCGCGCACGGCTCCGACGCCTGGCGATCGGGGGAGGGGTGGTCGTGGTGCTCACGGCAGCCGTGATCTTCGCGATGACGCGTGGGGGGGCGGGAGCAGGTGGTGCGAACGACCTGGCTGCGGACCTCGTGGCCGTGATCCCGTTCACGGTGCGCGGCTCACCCGAGCTGGACTACCTGGGCGAGGGCATCGTGGACCTCATGAGCGCCAAGCTCGATGGCGCGGGCACGCTCACGGCGGTGAACCCTCGGCTGATGATCGCGGCCGTGAATCGGAACGCCGTGGACGTCTCCGACCCCGCGTCGGCGCGGCGCCTCGCCCAGCAGCTGCACGCCGGGCGGTTCGTGACCGGCGACATCCTGGAGGTGGGTGGACGCATCCGGCTCACCGCCTTCCTCTACGACACGCGGAAGCCGGATACGCCGCTCAAGCAGGCGAATCGGGAGGGGCGCGCGGAGGAGCTGTTCGACGTGATCGACGGGCTCGCGGCCGGGCTCCTCGCGCAATCGCTCGAAGGGGGCACGGATCGACTCCAGTCACTCGCGACGGTCACGACCGCGTCGCTGCCGGCGGCCAAGGCGTTTCTCGAGGGCGAGCGCCTGCTCCGCGGCGGGCAGTACCGCGAGGCATCGGAGGCCTACGACCGCGCCGTGGACCTCGACTCCACGTTCGCGCTGGCGTACTACCGGAAGAGTATCGCCGCCGATTGGATCGACGCCTATGACGTGCGATCGTCCGCCGACCGCGCGATGCGGTTTGCGGACAAGCTGGCGCCGCGGGATCGGAGTCTGCTGGCGGCGCTCCAGCTACGCCGCCACGGGGAGAACACGAGGGCCGAGCAGGCGTACCGGGCCCAGCTCCACCAGTATCCCGACGACATCGAGGCGCTGGTGCAACTCGGCGAGGATCTGTTCCACGACAACCCGCGGCGCGGCCGGTCGCTGGTCGAAGCCATGGAGCCCTTCCGGCGCGCCACCCTCCTCGAGCCGGCGAACCTCATCGCGCAGATCCACCTGGCGCGGATCGCCGCGCTGGCCGACAGTGTCGTCGCGTTGCGAGCCACCGCGGCGTTTCTCGCCGAGGTGGCGCCGGAGAGCGAGCGCGCCCTCGAGGTGGACGCCATCGCCGCGTATGGCTCCGGCGATACGGT
>JAOUDR010000245.1 GCA_029859185.1 Gemmatimonadota bacterium | reverse complement strand
ACGCGGAGGCGGCTGCTCTGGCGACCGCCCTGCGTGATCTCGGGGTGGGCCCCGGCGATCGGGTGGCCGTGGATTTGCCGAATTGGGGTGAGTGGATCATCACCCTGTTCGCGGTCGCTCGGCTCGATGCCGTGCTCGTCCCCGTCAATCCCGCCGTTGGATACCACGAGCTCAAGTACCAACTCCGCCACGCCGAGGCCGTCCTGGCCATTGCGGCCCAGGCCGCCGGTGAGTCGGAGTATCTCGAGACCCTCGAGGAGCTCCTGGCTGATCTACCGGACCTGCGGTATGTGGCCATGGTCGGGCCGGACGAGATGTGGTACGACGACCGCATCTACCAGTTCGCCGACCTGGTTGCCCGCGGGCGGCGGTCCACGCCAATCGCCCGCGAGGCGAGTGGCGATGATCTGCCGCAGGGGTTGTGCTACACGTCAGGGACCATGGGCAAGCCGAAGGGCGTGCTGCTCTCGCACCGCAACGTCGTCGAAACGGCGATGCTGACAGCCGACGCTCTCGGCCTCGGGCCGACGGATCGCGTGCTCTGCGCGGTACCGCTCTTCACGGTCTTTGGCATGCAGGTCGTGCTCACGACCCTGCTCACCGGCGGAACGCTGGTGTTGCAGGAACGCTTCGAGCCCGCCGGTGCCCTCGACCTGATCGAGCGGGAGCGCCTGACCGTCGTCCACGGCGTGCCCACCATGTTCCAGCTCCTGATGCGGGATGCGTCGTTCAGGGGCCGGAACCTGTCCACTGTCCGGACCGGCATCGTGGCCGGCAGCCCGGTCTCCGTCGACCTTGTGCAGCGGATCCGACAGTGGAACGACGTTCAGATCGCCTACGGACTCACCGAAACCGGTCCCACCGTGTCGATCACTCGCTTCGACGATGACGCCGAGGCACGAGTGCATTCGGTGGGACGACCGCTCCCGGGCGTGGACGTCCGGGTGGTGGATGTGGTGCGGGGAACGCTCCACGGTCCGGAAGCCGTTGGCGAACTCGCCGTGCGCGGGCCCAATGTGATGGTCGGATACCATCGCATGCCGGCCGAAACCAGTCGCTCGATCAACGCGGAGGGGTACTTCCTGACGGGAGACCTCGCCTTCGTTGACGAGGACGGCTACGTGCACATCGTGGGACGTCGCAAGGAGATGATCATCCGCGCGGGGTACAACATCTACCCGCGCGAACTCGAGGACGTCCTCCGGACGCATCCGGGTGTCGATGATGCCTGCGTGATTGGCGTGCCCCATGAGGTCTTGGGTGAGCTGGTCTGCGCCTGCGTCGTGCCGGTGGAGGGCGCAATCGTGACGGGCGACGAGCTGAAAGCGTACGCCCGCGACCATTTGGCGGATTTCAAGGTTCCGGACCTGGTTCGTTTCTTCGACGCGTTCCCCATGACCGGGAGCGGGAAGGTGCGTCGACGGGAACTGACGCAGGTCGTCGGAATGGAATTGAGTACAACGTGATTGAGAACCTCTCGCGACGCGGCACCGCGGACGCGTATCCTGCACCATTGCGGAATGCGCCCAATGCCGCGCTCCTCATCGACTTTGACAATGTGACCATGGGGGTCCGCTCGGACCTCCAGCTGCAGCTGAAACACATGCTGAACTCGGAGGTCTTCAAGGGGAAGATCTCCGTGCAGCGCGCGTACGCCGATTGGCGGCGCTACCCCCAGTACATCGTCCCCCTGTCCGAGGCGTCGATCGACCTGATCTTCGCCCCGGCCTTCGGGTCCAACAAGAAGAACGCCACCGACATCCGGCTGGCGATCGACGCGCTCGAGTTGGTCTTCACGCGCCCGGAAATCGGGACCTTCATCCTGCTGTCGGGGGACTCCGACTTCTCGAGCCTCGTGCTCAAGCTCAAGGAGTACGGGAAGTACGTGATCGGGGTCGGGATTCGGGAGTCGTCCAGCGATCTCCTGATCCAGAACTGCGACGAGTACTTCTCCTACAACGAGCTGACCGGCCTGCTCAAGGAGGGTGATGTCGAGCACCGCCGACGGGACCCGTGGGAGTTGGTCGTCGTCGCCGCGACGCAGATGCAGCAGGGTGACGATGTGATGCGGTCCGACCGGCTGAAGCAGGTCATGCAGGAACTCGACCCCACCTTCAGCGAGAAGGACGCGGGGTTCAGCAAGTACAGCAAGTTCCTCCAGGAGTGCGGTCGCCGCGGCCTCCTGAAGCTGAGCAAGATGGAAAACGGCCAGTACGAAATCGTGCTCGGGGGGAACGCGAACGTTCCACCGGATGTCGAGCGGGCGCTCGAGGCGGCACCGCCACGGGAAGCGCTCCAACCATCCTCGTCGTCTCGGCGGCGCGGAGGACGCGGTCGTGGGTCCGGTGGCGGGAGCGCGGGACCGGCCGTGGCCGAAGCGGGCATGTCGCTCGCGCAAGCGTTCGACCTCCTGCGGCGGGCACTCACGGACATCGGGGCCGTCGGAGAAGAGTCCACGGACACCGACCAAGCGCGGGAGCGCATGGCCGAAGTGGCGGACGGTGAGGACCCCATCTTCGAGGCGCGCCGGTTTCACCGGTTCCTGCGTCAGGCGCATGACGCGGGGATGATCGACCTCGTGAAGTCGGAGGACAACACGTATCTCCTGCGGCTCCGCCCCCAGTCCGAGTCGGCGGGTGCCGAGCCGGAGGAGGGTGAAGGAAGCGGGGACGATTCCCGCGGCCGACGTCGGAGAGGTGAGCGTGGCGGCCGGTCTCGCCGGGGCGGTCGCAAGCGGCAGGATGATGATGAGTCCGCCCCGAACGGCAACCGCGCGCAGGCTACGGGTGGCGTGGACGACGGTGGGCCGGAGCGCGCCGCGGCCCCCCAGCAGAACGCGGAAGCCCGGCCGCCGAAGTCCGAGCCACAACAACGGACGGCGGCGCGGCAGAAGAGCGAGACGGGCCCGCAACGAAACCCCCGGTTCCGTGCGGGGTCGCGGGGTGGCGCAACGGCTCCCGTCGTTCCTCCCGAGCCCGCCGTCCCACCCGCGGGCTCCAGCGAGCCGGCACCTCGTGGGCCCGTCTCGCACAATCGATCCCTCCGCGGGCGCGGGGGACGGCGTGGGGCCGCTGGTCCCCCGCCAGCCCCTGACAACGAACCGTCGCAGGAACCCGCGGCCGAGTCGGCGACGCCGCCCCGGCAAGAAGCGCCGGTCGCGCCGGCCCCACAGCGGAAGATCGAGGTCCCGGCTCGGCCGGCGGAGCCTCGTGCCTCCGAGCCAGACAGTCAGGGGGAGGTGGCGGACGAGGGCGGTGGCCTGTTCAAGCGGATGAGTGCCGCGCTGCAGCGTGCCATGTTGGGCCAGTCGAAGGACGAGCCACCGCACGACGGCTGATGGCGCCGCCGCTTCCGAGGAGCTTCTTCGCGCGCGACACGGTCCGTGTCGCGCGCGCGCTGTTGGGGTGTGTGCTCGAGACCCGGTACCGGCGCACGGTCACGGCCGGTCGGATCGTCGAAGTCGAGGCCTACGTCGGTCCGCACGACCCGGCGGCGCATGGGTATCGGAATCGGCGGTCAGAGCGCAACGCGAGCATGTTCGGGCGGCCGGGAACCGCGTATGTGTATTTCATCTACGGGATGCACTGGTGTTTCAACGTGGTCACGGAGCGTGAGGGCGTGCCGGCGGCCGTCCTGATACGCGCCCTGGAACCGATCGCAGGACTTGCCGCCATGTGCCGCCGTCGTCGCACGCGCGACCGGCGGTTGCTCTGCTCCGGGCCCGCTCGACTCTGCCAGGCGCTCGGCATCGCCGGCGGCATGGATGGATTGCCGCTCGATGGCCCGCGCCTGTGCATCCGCCCGCCGGTCGGTGGGCCGTCGGGGCCGCCGACGGTTACTCCCCGGATCGGGATCCGGCACGCATCGGATTGGCCGCTCCGGTTCGCCGAGACAGGGTCTCCATGGACGTCGCGCCCGGAACCGCGGGGCGGCTCCGGGCGCGACCGGACCAGGACAGCGCGTTAGGTCAGCGGCTGGTGGTCACTTCTTCTTTCCGCCCTCCGAACGAGTAGCGAATACCGCCACCGAACGTGTGCTGCTCGGCGCTGAGCAGGAAGTTCTCCGTCGACGAGATGAACTCGTACGAGACGTACACGGCGGCGCGTGGCCCGAGCAGGAACTGCAGACCGCCCATGATGTTGAAGAACGCGCGGGTCGCGGCATCCTTGACGAGCGCCTGGGAGTACGCCTGGTCTTCCGGCGTCGCAAAGGTCCCCTGGACCGAGGCATCCGAGATGTTGTGAATCGTGAACCCGGCACCGATCATGAGCTGCATCGCGCCCTTCAGCGGCATGGCGATGAGATCCGCCTGGATGTAGCGGCCGTTGTCGAACTGGACCGACCGTACCCCCGTGCCGGACGTGGGATCGGAAATCACGGACAGCGCGCTGTCGTACAGGATGTGATCGTACGACATGTAGAGACCCATGCGGCTGCCGGTGATGAACCAATGGGCGCCGAACGTGTAGCCTGTCTCCCAGCTGGCACTAGGGTCGGGCGTTTTGAAGCGCACCGCACCGCCCTGGGCGCCCCAATACCACTGATTCACCCACGGCGCGTCCTGCGCGCTAAGGGGCGCGGCGCAGAGCATCGCGACGCCAAGGAGCACTCCGGGAACTTTCGCCATCGGTCAAACCTCCGAGTGATCAAGGGCGCGGGTTCCGAATTCCCGCACCGGCTCACCGCGGCCCGCATCCGGCCGCACTGAACAGCAGTCGCAACACTCGCCGCGGGGCCTCCAATCCAGGCCGTCGAAGGGCGGTCCCGGGGGCGCGAACCACCCGAAGATAGGACTCAACGCGAAAAAACGCGAGCCCCAGTTTCCGCGACCCACCTGAGCTAGGGTATTGCGAACAGGGAGGTTAAGGCATGGTGTCGCGAAATCACTTGAACCTTCGGGCAACCAGAAGATACCGTTTCCGGCGGCCGAATCCGTGATGTTCCGCACACGTTCTTCCCCTCGGCAATCGGCCGAGTCGCGGCCGGGGCTGGTCCGACGCGGCCCAGGCCGGACATCCTGCTCATGAGTGTATCCCTATGCCGCACTTGGTGTTACGGTGAGCTCGCCGCGAGTCTGATCGTGCATCTCCGCGCCCTTGGGACGAGCCCTAGACGAGACCCAGCTTGCGCCCGGCCGTCTCGAACGCCCCCAGCGCTCGGTCCATGTCCTCGCGTGTGTGGGCTGCGGACAGTTGGCATCGGACGCGGGCCTCACCCTGCGGGACCACCGGGTAGCC
>JAOUDR010000244.1 GCA_029859185.1 Gemmatimonadota bacterium | reverse complement strand
CCGTGTAGACCGCGTAGGGGCGACCCGCCGGGTCGCCCACACACCGTGCGGGCGATGCCAGAAAACGGGGTGACGCCCGGCCGACCGTGTAGACCGTGTAGGCGCGACCCGCCGGGTCGCCCACACACCGTGCGGGCGGTGCCAGAAAACGGGGTGACGCCCGGCCGACCGTGTAGACCGCGTAGGGGCGACCCGCCGGGTCGCCCACACACCGTGCGGGCGATGCCAGAAAACGGGGTGACGCCCGGCCGACCGTGTAGACCGCGTAGGGGCGACCCGCCGGGTCGCCCACACACCGTGCGGGCGGTGCCAGAAAACGGGGTGACGCCCGGCCGACCGTGTAGACCGTGTAGGGGCGACCCGGCGGGTCGCCCCTACACGCAGATGGCCGTGTGATGACATCTGGAGAGGAATACCGGTGGGCGGCGACCCGTCGGGTCGCCGCCCACCGGTATTCCTCTCCTTACCTACCGCGCACTCGGTCCTAAAATGACCGCATTGAGGAACAATCGATTCAGCCCCCGGTGATAGGCGCGGAAGTTCGGTTCTTCCGCAAACGCGATCACCCGTCCCTGCCCCACGCGTTCCTCGTAGATGGCCACCGTACCGGGGATCCGTTCCAGGCTTTCGGGCCAGGCATGTCCAGCCATGCGGGGACCCTCGGCGGCGTACGCGGCAACCACCCGGCGGCGCGTGCTCGGTGGGAGGTCGGGCACGAGATACAGCCGGGTCGAGTTGACGAGGATCGGGAGCTCCCCGTCACGCGCTCCCGCCGACATCCAGTGTTGCATGTCGAGGTCGGCCCGGAACACGGTGCCGGGAACGTCGTAGTGCGTGGCCTTCTTGCCTTCGTCGGTCTCGTACCAATCGCGTAGCGCCAGATCGAACTGCTTCCGTGCAACGTCCGTGGCGGACCCGATCGTGACGAGGGTACCGCCGTCCCGCACCCACTGTTGCAGCCGGGTGAGTCCTTCCTCACCGAGCGCTTCGGTGAACTGGCTCGCGTTGACTTCGGGGATCACGATCGTCTCGTACCGCTCGAGCTTCTTGTCGCGGAGCCCCCGCGTCCGGAGCAGCGTCACCGGAACCTCGTACTGCCGGTCGAGCGTGTACCACGCCCATCCAAAGGAATAGCCCTGGATCCCGTCCTCGGTGAGCAGTCCCACGCGCACCGGTTTCAGGTTGAAGGTGTGGTCGCCCGACCCCAGGGCCGGGAACCCCGAGTCCGAGAGGCCGGAGACCATGGGCGTGACCGCAATGCCGTACCGCTCCGCCACCTCCATCACCGCCCCCGCCACCGACGGATCGTTCTGCCCCACCCGCACGATCCCCGTCCCACCAGCTACGGCCTGCCCCCCAAACCGAGAAGCCCGC
Organism: Gemmatimonadota bacterium; assembly: GCA_029859185.1. Classification (GTDB taxonomy): domain Bacteria; phylum Gemmatimonadota; class Gemmatimonadetes; order Gemmatimonadales; family GWC2-71-9; genus JAOTWJ01. Next base: position 3,872 of record JAOUDR010000244.1, on the reverse strand, counting down.
GTCAGCACCCCCACCCGATGCCCCGCCCCGCGCAGCGCAAGCAGCGCCGCCGGCGCAGCCACGTTCGCCCCATCGAGCAAGTACGCATACGCGCCCTCCCCTCCCCCCACTCCCGCTCCTCCCGCTCCTCCCATCGCCACCCATCGGCTCACCGTCAGCCCCCGGCCATCCGTCGCCCCATACATCTCGAGGTCGAACAGCAACGGCAGCGACCAGGCCGTGATGTCGTAGAACCGCGGGTTCTCGTCACGGTCCACGTAGGCCCGCGCCTGTCGCAGGAACTCGTCGGGCATCGGGGTCTCGGGTGAGAGGAGTGTGCGCAACAGCCGACCCGCCGGCTGGCGCAGCTCGAACACGTAGGTCCCCGCCGGGAACGCCCGCGTCCCGACGGTGGCGCCGCCGCGGTCGGTCACGCCATTGAGCCGCACCGCTTCCGTGGTGACGCCGATCTCGACGCCGTTCCGCTCGAGCAATGCCAACAACTCGTGGACGAGCTTCGGATCGCCGGCATCGGCCGGCATGATGAACCGCTGTGGCCCCGGCGGCGCATCGGTCACCACCGCGCGCTGCGAGATCGCGTATTCCCGGAGCAGGTCCGCGCGGCGCGTCGCGGCCACCCGCGTGGCGGTCCACGCCGCCACGTACTGCTGCTCGAGCGCGTCGGCCAGCGTCCGAACCGATCCATCCCCTCGGCCAAGCGCCAGACCGCGTGTGGATCCCTGTTCGTACAACATGGCGACCGCACCCTGATAGCCGCGGTTCGAGGTGTAGCCGGGATAGAAGTAGTTGTATCGCTCCCGCGTCATGTACTCGAAACCGGCCGAGTCGAATGCCTGCGCGTACGCGGCACCGAAGATCCCGAACCAGCGCGAGGCAAACGCCGGGAAGTTGGGATTGGTGGGGTCGCCCGGCGGGTCGAAGTAGAACTCGGCGCTGGCGCCCATCTCGTGCATGTCCACCGCCACCTGCGGCGCCCACTGGCGCAGGAACGCGACCCGGGCCCGCGTTTCCGGCTGCGTTTGCGCGAACCAGTCACGGTTCGTGTCGAAGTAGTAGTGCCCGGTCCGGTACTGCGTGCCGTGCCATCCGGTGAAGTCATTGGACCAGTCGTCCTCGTCGGACGCCGGAATCCGACCGATTCGCTCGTGATTGAGATGCGCGAAGGCGTCCCGCCCATCCGGATTGAGCATCGGGTCGATGATGACGACCACGTTGCGGAGGACCTCGAGCGTGGCCGGGTCGTTCTGCGTGGTCAGGTGCTCGAGCAGTCTGAGCGCCCCCTCCGCGCCCGACAGCTCGAACCCGTGGATCGAGCCGCCGAACCACACCACGGCCGGCTGCCGCTCCACGAGGGTTGCCTGGGCGCCGGCGTCCAGCCCGCGCGGATCCGCGAGCTGCAGCGACCCACTCCGGATCTCCGCCAGGCGCGCGTGGTTCTCGGGGCTCGTGACGATGGCCACCCAGAACCCCTGCCGCTCCCAACTCTCGCCAATCCGCTCGACGCGCACCCGATCCGAGGTCTCGCCCAGGCGCTGGAGATACCGCTCCATCTCGTGGTGCCGGGTGATGCGCTCGCCGAACGCGTGGCCGACGACCGCCTGGAAGGTGGGGGCCTGGGCCCCGAGTGGACGAACCACGCTTGCCACCATCACCGCCAGCACGGCCGCTACGATGAACTTCTGATTAGGAAGATTCGAACGCTCGTTCAGCATCCCCATTCCCTCGCCATGAGTATATCTTTCTCCCGTCGTTCCGATCATGGGAGCCGTTGCAATCTTAGCGCCGGAGGAAGCACATGGCGAAAGGCGCAGCAACCGCCCCGCAGGCCACACCCGACATGAAGCTCCACGAGGGACTCGTGCCCAAAGACACGCTGACCATCACGGACAATCGCACCGGGAAAGCCTACGAGGTGCCGATTACGCACGACGCGATCAAGGCGATCGATCTGCGTCAGATCAAAGTGAACCCCGACGACTTCGGGATGATGTCGTTCGACCCGGGGTTCACCAACACGGCCCACTGCGAGAGTTCCATCACCTACATCGACGGCGACAAGGGCATCCTGCGCTATCGCGGGTATCCCATCGAGCAGCTCGCCGGCAAAGCGTCGTTCCTCGAGGTCTCGTACCTCATCATGTTCGGGGAACTGCCCACGAAGGCCCATCTCGCCGAGTGGACCAACAACATCGTTCATCACACGTTCCTGCACGAGAACGCCAAGACGTTCCTCGACGGGTTCCGCTATGACGCGCACCCGATGGGTGTGTTCATCAGCACCGTCGCGGCGCTGTCCACGTTCTATCCGGAAGCGAACCAGATCGATGATCCGGTCATCCGGCAGCATCAGATTCACCGGCTGATCGCCAAGACCCCCACGATCGCCGCGTTCGCGTATCGCCACATGCGGGGCCTGCCGTACGCGTATCCCGACAACGAGCTGTCGTACGCGGGCAATTTCCTCAACATGCTCTTCAAGACGACCGAGGCGAAGTACAAGCCCAATCCGGTCCTCGAGAAGGCGCTCGACGTGCTGTTCGTGCTGCACGCTGACCACGAGCAGAACTGCTCGACGGCCGCGATGCGCGGCATCGGCTCGAGCCACGTGGATCCGTACAGCGCCATGGCGGGTGCTGCGGCGGCACTGTATGGCCCGCTGCACGGCGGCGCCAACGAGCAGGTGCTCCGCATGCTGCGCGAGATCGGCAGCGTGAAGGCGATTCCCGAGTACATCAAGCGCGTGAAGTCCAAGGAAGTGCGTCTGATGGGCTTCGGCCACCGGGTCTACAAGAACTACGACCCGCGCGCCAAGATCATCAAGCAGATCGCCGACGAGGTGTTCGAGGTCACGGGCCGCAACCCGCTGCTCGACATCGCGCTGGAACTCGAGCGGATTGCTCTGGAGGACGAGTACTTCGTCTCGCACAAGCTCTACCCGAACGTGGACTTCTATTCGGGCATCATCTACGAGGCGATGCAGTTCCCGGTCGAGATGTACCCGGTGCTGTTCGCCATCGGCCGCACGCCGGGCTGGCTGGCCCAGTGGCAGGAGATGCTGATGCACAAACTGCCCATCACCCGCCCGCGTCAGATCTTCACGGGTGTGGAGACACGGGATTTCGTGCCGATGGAGAAGCGGAAGTAGAAGAAGACGGTAGGGGACGGTAGAAGACGGTAGAGGGGTTGCCACGGGATCATCCTCGCGGCAACCCCTCTACCGTCTCTTGCCGTCTTCTACCGTCCCCTATAGGTCCCCAATCCCCGGAATCCCCGTCAGCGCCCGGAGCCGCGCCTCGAGATCGCGCTTGGCTTGATCCAGCCGAGCCCGCTCGGCGGCGATGCGGTCGCGTGCCTGCGTCTCGTAGGCATTCACCGCCAGTTCCGCCTGGGCCACGCGCTCCTGTACCAGGGCATCCACGCGCGCCCGGACATCGGCCTCGGCGCGCCGCACCTCGGCGCCGAGCTCTGCCCGGAGTCCGTCGGCGAGCGCACGCGCCACGTTCGATCCCACGGCCAGCCGCGGCCGGCGAATGGAGCCGGTGAGTCGCGCGTCGATCCGCACGTCCCGGAGTCCCGAGAGCGTGCGCCACGCGATGTCCGTCGCGGACTGTTGCAGCGACCGCCCGACGCTCTGGGCGGTGATCCGCTCCGGTACCGCAGACCGGCGGGTGGTGTCGGGCGCGGCGGACGGATCGGCGCCGAGCTGCCGCCACGCCACGTTCGTGGACTGCCACGCGATGCGGGCGTCGAGGCTGTCGCCCAGGCGCCGAAACGTCAGTTCGGTCGTGCCCCGCCCCAGACCCAGCTCCGCGCCCACGGGTGCCAGCGCCACGGTCGGGAGCGTGAGGCCGCTGACGTACGCCCCCACCGAG
>JAOUDR010000243.1 GCA_029859185.1 Gemmatimonadota bacterium | reverse complement strand
CTCACCGACTCCGGGACATCACCGCTCCTCCTGGACGCCCTCGATGACCTGACAGAGACGCTGCGCCGCGGGTTGGGAACGCAGCCGATTCCCCCGCTTGCCGGCACGGTGGTCGCGGTGCGGTTCGGTCCGGTCAGCCCTGCCTGGGGCCGACTGATCGCGGAGGGGGCACAGTTCGTCCAGGTCTACGGCGGCAACGCGACCCCACGCCGCCTCAGCGCTGAGATCGGGCACAACGTGCTGCTCACCCTGGCGCAGCGCGGCGGGATGACGACGTGGCGCGCAGACCTGCGGCTGTTCGAGGATCCCGAGCCGCTCTGGGAAGCGACGTACATCGAGATGGCCACGGGGCCCCTGCCGGGGAACCAGCGCTGCTACGAAGGCGACCTGGAAACCTGCCGGTACGTGCTCCGCCTCGAGGAGGACACGGCCCATCCTCCGGCGGGCGCGACGGCCGGTCTTGGGTCGTACGTCGAGTCACGCTTCCGCGGACGGGCCAACCGACCGGCGCTTGCGACGCTCTTCGCGGCGTGCGTCGAGCGAGACGACCCGGAGGCATGTGCGGAGTTTCTCGACATCGTGGGCGTCGAGGTGCCGCGCATGTCCACCCGCGCGGCGGGGACGGTCCTTTTCACCGCCAGAGACCTGGGCGGGGATGGCGCGCTCGCGCGGTTCTTCGCGGACACAACGGCGTCCATCGCGGCTCGGCTCGAGGCAGCCGCGGCGGCTCCGCTGGACTCCGTGCTCAGCGCCTGGCGAGCGACCGTCCTCGCCCACCGGCCGGCCGAGGCGACGATTGCGGCGGGCACGCAGTGGCTCGCGCTCTTCTGGACGATCGTGCTGACGGTGCTTGCAACCCGGAGCACACGATGGCGCTGACCCCGGCCCGCATCGCCGCCCTCGCCCTCGTCGCGGCCGCCGCGGCCGTGACCGTGCTGTTCCCGCCACCGCCACAGCGGCTCGAGCGCACCGGCACGTACGAACGCATGGCCGCCAGCGTGGCCGGGCGCAGCCTGCGATCGGCCCGGCAGGCCGTGGCCGTGCGCATGATGCGGGATTCGGCACGACGCGTTGCCGGCCCGAACGCTGCCGGCACGGTCCAGACGCTCTTCCGTGGCGACTGGAGTCCGGGCGAACGTGACTGGCTGGACGCACGAGTCCGCGACATCCGGGGCACCGAACCCGGCACCGGCAACGCCGTCGTCGCGTTCGTGCGTGACACCGCGCTGTTCGGGTTCCTGACGCTCCACTACGCGCTTCCGACCGACCGCAACGACGCGTGCGTCGCCATCTACGCGCGGAATCCGAAGTGGGCGCGCGGGCGACCGCTCTACCGACCGACCGCCCCCGCGTTGCTCGGTCCGTGCGCCTATTACGCCCGGTTTGGCCAACCGGGCCCGGCGGTTGACGACTGGCTCCACCACGGTGGCGCGGCACTCGCCATCACGTCACCGACCTACCCACCGCCCGTCCGGGCAACCGCGCAACGAGCGGACCGCGGCCGGGGGCTGCTCGCGCTGATGGAAGGATCTTCCTGGTGGGCCGTAGATCAACGGCTCGAGTTCCCACTCGCCCTGAATGCCTGCCGCGACGGGGACGCAACCAGCTGCCGCGCGTTCGTCACGGGACCGCGGGAGGGTGACCGGGCCCTGCAGGCGCTGGGCGTGCACTCCGAGCAGTCGTGGGTCGTGGAAGCGCGGACCGCCACGTTCCTGAGTGACGTCCTGACCGAGATCGGGCCCGAGCGGTTCGCGGCGTTCTGGGGCGCGAGTGGCACGCTGGACGAGGCATTCCAGGGCGCCGTGGGCACCGACGTCGCAACCTGGACCGGGCGGTGGGCGCGCGAGCATCTGGGCGGGCGAGCCCCCCAACCCACGGTGTCATTCGCAACCTTGGGGATCTCGCTCGGCGTGGTCGCGACGTTTCTAGCCATCGCGACGTTGGTCGCCATCCGGCGCCGCGTGCACTAGCACGCCACTCGTCAGCCGACCGACATCGGCCCGCAGTCGTTCCACCCCTTCCGCATCAGCTCCACGCACCGCGCGGCGCAGCGCCCCGATGGCGCGTGCGGCCTGATCGAGCCGCGCGGACAGATCCCGGCGGCGCGCGGCTCTGCCGTCCCGATCCAGGCTCCCGCCGTTGTCACCGTCGAGTGACGTGAGTTGTTCGGCCGCCGCCGCCACCTCGGCCGCCAACCGATCCACGGCCGGCAACAGGTCCTGAATCCCGCGGCGCTCCGCGGCCGGCAGCCGGGCCACCATGCCCCGCACCGCAACCCGATCGGCCAGCGCGCGCGCCACCACGGACGCCCATGCGCCGTACCGCGCCGTTGCCGCTGGCGTGGGGACCGAGGCTCGCGTCGCCGGCTGGGGCGTGGACCCGCGGAAGACGCGGCGCCAACTCCCCCCCTGGACCCGGAGCCTCCCCACCTCCAGCACGAGGGCCAGGCCAATCCCCCCGGCAATCAACGGCGTGACGCCCCGGGGGAGCCAGCCGTTGATTTCCGCGACCGCGGCCGCGATGCCGACCACGGCGTACGCCGTCATGCGCACCAACACGGACCAATTGGTGCCACCGCCAGCCGCGGCCGCATCCGGCCGGGGTGCGCGCTCGGGACGCGCGTTGACCAGCGCCTCGCGCAGCAGCGCCATCGATGGCCACCGTGCCGGTGGCTCCTTGGCCAGGCAGCGTGACACGATGGCCGCGAGATGCGCGGGACACGATGGTCGGATGTCGAGCAGGGAGGGAGGGGATTCCGTGGCGTGCCGCAGCAGCACGGTGGCCACCGTCCCCGAGCCGAACGGCAGCTGTCCCGCCACCATCTCGAACCCGACGACGCCCAAGGAATAGACGTCGGCTCGATGATCCAGTGGCTCGCCCGCAGCTTGCTCCGGACTCATGTAGTCCGGCGAGCCGATCGCGATGCCGGTGACCGTCAGCCCCGTGTCGCCGGCATCCAGCGCCTTCGCGATCCCGAAGTCGGTGACCAGCACGCGCCGGTCGTCGCCTTCGAGCAAGATGTTGTCGGGCTTCACGTCGCGATGCACGACGCCGGCCTCGTGGGCGGTTTGCAGGGCCCCCGCCACATCGGCCAGGATCCGCCGGACCTCGCCAATCGGGGGCTCCGGTTCCCGCCGGAGCCAATCCCGCAGCGACTCCCCGTGCACCCGGGGCATCGAAAACCACACCAGCCCGTCCCGCTCCCCGACAGCGTAGACCGGGAGGATGCACTGGTGGCGCAGGCGGGCGGCCGCTTCCGCTTCGCGCCGAAACCGCCGGACGATGTCCTCCTGGGACGCCAGCTCGGGACGCAGGGTCTTGATCGCCACTTCCCGCTTGAGCGTCGTGTCCCACGCGGCGTAGACCTCCCCGAAACCACCTCGCCCCAGCAGCTCACGGAGTTCATAGGCGGGGGTGAGTGCCGCGGCCAGGCGTCGTTCGAAGTCGAACCCCGGGTCCGTGCCGCGCGCGTCGGTCACGTCCCCTCCGGACCTCCCCCATAGCGCTGCGGGATCGGGCCGCCGGTCCGCTCGCTGTCCCACAGGATGGACAGCACGCGCCAGCGTTCGCCGTTCCAATACAACTGGATCGAGTTGATCCCCCTGGTCAGCAGTGGGCCGTCGGGCCCCTCAAGGGACTCGTACGTGCTGAACACGTGGGCGATGTGGCCGTAGCGTTCCGTCACCGCGGAGATCTGCCGCTCGTAGAACGGACGGCGAGCGAAGAACGGCGCCACTCGCTCGATGTATTGGTCCACGGTGAGCACGCGGGGGGCAACCACACTGTCGGCCGGCGGAGATGTGGGAATCAGGCGCGCGCCGTCGGCAAAGAGCGTGCGGAACCGCGCCCAGTCGCGGTCACCCACGGGACCGGAGATGACGTCGTAGATGGTGGCAACGACGGCCTCGATCGAGACCGCGTCCGCCGGAGGCGCCGCCGTCGTGTCCTGCGCGAGCAGCGTCTCTTGACTGGCGGCGAGTATGGCAACGAACAACGCCCATCGGATTCGCATGTAGGCTCCCCGGCTGGTGTCACGGTGTGGCTGAGCAACTTGCACAGCGGAACCGCGGACTCGCCACCCTCGGGGGGTGTACCCGCGGTGTGGTGGGTGGGTCCCGAAGGGAGTGGGAGGGGTGGGAGGAGTGGGAGGGGTGTCCGCAGTTGCTCCCACCGCGTCTTCTAGGGGGAGCCAGCGGCCGGGTTGGCCGGCTCTTCACCGGCATCGGGGAGGTCGATGGGCCGACCGCCGCGGAGGCGGTGCTCGCACCGTTCCCACTCGCCATGGCGGCACGAAGTCCGGTGGCACCGGAACTCGCACACGGCATCAGCCGGCGGCACTTCTCCGACTTGCCGCCGGAGCCAATCGCGCAGGGACATCGTGTCCTACGCGGGGGGGGAGCCGGATTCGCGAATCAAGGGCGGGGAGGAGCGGTGGCGGCCGCGCGCGCTTCCGTGTTGGCGGCTGATCCGCCATCCAACGATGCCAGCCCAGAGCAGCACCAGCGCGACCAGCGCATCCTTGACCAGCGCCTTACCCGACCCCACGTCCATGGTCCCCTGCCCGTCCGGCGGGATCGTGGCGCGGAACTGCAGCCAGTCGAGCGCGAAAATCACCATGAGGCCGATCATCGTGATCGCGGCAACGATGTTCAGGATCGCGAGAATGCGTTGCACGACCCGATGGTCCAACAGGGCAGCACTCGCGGCGATCATGAAGACCCCGAGCACTGGTGTCAGGAGGAAGCCGGCCATCAGCCCCAACGTCCCGAAGCGCCACTCAACCTGTCCGAGCCGTGGCGGCCAGACGTTGGAGGCCAGATCCGCGAGCGGGAGCGCGACCATGAGGAGTCCGGCGCAATAGAGCGGCCAGGCCAGGGCTCGGAGGTCACTGAGGGATCGGTCGGATTCTGGCATGAGGTCCCGCTGGGCTGGGGATACGACTACAAAAGCGAAGCGGCGGCCCCACCGCAAGGGAGACCGCCGCTCAGCCGCGAACCGTGATGCGCTACGATGCTAGGCGCTCACCCCTCGGAAATAGGCCACGGCGCCGATCGCCATGAGGCCACTGACCAGCAGGATGATGGTTTCCGGCTCCGGAACAACGTTGCGCGTGATGAACTCCTGAGTGCTGCCGCTGGCATCCGTGATCACCATCCACTCAGAGGCATTGACCGCGTTTGGATCGGCGTTCAACTCGGCGAAAGCATCCGTGAGCTTGCCCTGACTTGCCGCGTTTCCACCAACAGTCGTGATGCCTTGCATCGCGGTACCGTCGCTCATCAGGTTC
>JAOUDR010000266.1 GCA_029859185.1 Gemmatimonadota bacterium | reverse complement strand
ACGCCCCTGCGGCGACCCCCATCTCCGGATACACCGTGATGTCGTGACACTGGTTCGTCTCGCTCGTTTCCTGCGTGTCGGGGCCGTGGATGCCGCCGCGCCAGAGGCCGGCGACCGCGCCGGTCGAATCGGCGAACAGGCGCGGCGCGCTCACCACCCGGGCCCGCTCGGGCGCCGCGAGCGGTACCCTGATGACCTCGATGCGGAACAGCGCGGTGTTCGGGTCCTCCTCGGGAGGGCGGCCGGAGCAGCCGGCCAGCTCGGACGGCGACCGGACGATGCTCGTGCCCGACACGTAGACATACAGGACGCCGGGGTCCGACGGGTCGGGCACCAGCGTGTGGGTGTGCGATCCCCGGCACGTCTGCACCGCGGCGACCTGCACGGGATGATCCAGGTTGCTGATGTCGAAGATGCGCACGCCGCGGAACCGCTCGGTGCTCACGGTATCCTGGACGCCCTGCGGCCCGCAGTCGAGCCGCCCGCGCGTCTCCTCGACCGAGAAGAACAGCAGGTTGCCGTAGACCGAGGGATCACCCTGACCGCCGGGGCACACCAGCGTGGTCCGTAGCACGGGGTTGGCCGGATCCGCAACGTCCCACACCTGGAACCCGTGATACCCGCCCTGGAACACGAGCGTCCCCTGGAACGCCAGGTCCGAGTTCGCGAACCCGAAGTCCCCGGCGGCCGCCGGATTGAAAAACCCGCCGGCTTTCCCGCGCTGCGCGACCAGTGCGAGGCCGTACAGCGCGACGCCGGCATCCGCCGTGCCGGCGCCGAGGCCGACCCGCGGGTCGTCGAACGCCCGATTCGGCGGCTGGGCGCCGGCGGCGTGCACCGCCGCGAGGAGACCGGCACCGGCAAGCAGGGTGCGGATCGGAGTGATTACACGGCGGGGCATCGGGAGGCTCCTGAAGGTCGAGCGTTTTCGAGTGCAGGATGAACGAGGCGAAGCGTGGTCGGGCTGCGACGGGTATCACCGCCGGTGCGGCGGTTCCGTCGTCGCTGTCAGCATCTGCCGCATGCGCGCGATCTCGGCGCGCTGGTCGGCGTCGACATCGGAGGCGAACTGGTAGATCCAGGAGTCCTGTCCGGCGTTTGGTGTGGCGAACAGGTCGGTGACCATCGTGAGGGCACCCTCGTGGTGCCGGATCATGAACGTGAGGAACAGGCGGTCAAACTCGGCGCCCGAGGCAGCGGCGAGCTGCTGGAGCTGCGCGTCGGAGAGCATCCCGGGCATCATCATTCCGTGACCGTGATGACCGGCGGTTTGATCGAGGGTGACCGGCGGCTGCGGCACGTCCGCTTGCCGGGCGGTGAGCCAGCGCCGCATCAGGCCGATCTCGTCCCGCTGGGACACGGTGATCCGCTCGGCGAGCAGATGCATGGCCTCGGTCTGGCTGCGGGAAGTCAGCAGGTCGGTCATCACCAGCGCCTGGGCGTGGTGGTGGATCATGCCCTGGACGAACCGGACATCTGGATTGGGGTCCTGCGCGGTCGCGTTTGTCGGCCCGAGGGCGCTGGCGCCCGCGGCCGCGAAGAACGCGATGGGCAGCGCCGCCCGGTACGGGCGGTGCCGTGCTGGTCTCATGTGGTCAACTCGCTGGTGCTCGCCGAGGAGGCGCTGGGTTCGGCTGCTAAGGTACCCGGCCGCGGGTGGTGTCGGAAGGCTGGAGAGACCGTATCCGAGGGGTCACGTCGCCGACGGCGTTGTGCTGGTTCCACCCGCACCAGAACGGTTGCCGCCCGATCCTCCCGATCCGCTAGCATGGTGCCGCGGTCGGCCACGTCCCGGTCTCCGGAGTCCCCGGAGGTGGCCCTTGAGCGGGACATGAAACGTCCATAAATTGCATCTAGACGCAATTTATGGACATATCATCATGACTGTCAGGACGATCGGGGCGGCGCAGTTCAAGCAGCACTGTCTGGCGCTGTTGGACAGCGTCGGCCCGGAGGGTCTCGTGATCACGAAGCACGGCAAGCCCGTCGCCAAGCTCATCCCGGTGGGGACGGGGTCGGCCGACTTGTTGGGCGCGCTCGCGGGCAAGCTCCACATCACGGGAGACATTCTGACCACGGGGCTGTCGTGGCATGCTGAATCTTGACACCCACGTACTGCTGCACGCGCTGGGCGGGGGGCTCACCGCGTCAGAGCGTGCGCTGTTGTCCCGCGACGTCTGGGGTATCTCCGCCATCGTGCTGTGGGAGATCTGCAAGCTCCAGCAACTGGAACGTATCGAGCTGGATCTCGAGGACGCCGACGTCACGCGCCTGTTGGCCCGGATTCACACCTGGCCACTCACGTGGGACGTCTGTCGGGAGAGTTGCCGCCTGGACGTACGCGGCGATCCGGCCGACGAGCTGATCGCCGCGACCAGCATCGTGCACGGTGCGCCACTCGTCACCCGTGACCGGCAGCTGCGCCGCTCGAAGCGGATTCCATTTCCGTCCTGAGGAGCCGGTCAGCGTGGGCGCAGGACATCGGCCTGCCCCTCTGACCTCGGAGCGCTGAACGAACTGGAAGGCCAAGGCCGTCTGCTCGTTTGCGTGCTCCGGATGCGGTGGCCATACCGCGGCAGTCCCGCACTGAAGTGCGAGCTCGGTCGAGCAACCAGACCCTGAAGGGCGATGTGGGGAGGGCGTCCTTCAGGACGCAGTGGCCGAGCCCGGGTTTCAACCCGGGACTCGCTCGAGCGGGAGGATGCGACCGGCGGGGGTCGTGGCCTGCAGCGTCAGCCCGCGCCGACACCGGTCACCACGCCCGACGTACCTGGGTCAACCATTCCTCGATGAGGCTGAGGTACTGCTCCGGGTAGTTCCGCCACCCCGAGCGTGACCGGCGGTCGCGCTCCGCGATGCAGCCGGTCTCGCTCAGCAGGATGTTGTGGTCCGTGCCGGGAATCAGCTCCACCCGGGAGAGCGGGTGGTTGCCGTGCTCGAGGGCCGCGCGGTACGCCGCCACCCCCTGGATCGGATCGGCCTGCGTGTCGCGTTCGCCGAAGACGGCCAGAACGGGAATGTCGGTGCGCGCGACAGCCGCCATTGGATCCAGGAAGTAGTCGCCCGCCAGGTTCGGCTCGTGCCAGCGCTCCTCTGGCTGGACGCCGACGAACACTCCCTGCCCCTCGAGGGCCATGAAAGCGGGGATCGCCCGCAGCGCCGTCTTGTGCGCGACATACTCCGGGTAGGTCTCGGCCCGCTCCACGGCACCGAGCAGGAACTCCATGGTCTCGGCCTCCTGGTCGGTGAGCCCGCCCGTGCACCGCGCCTGGGCGGTCACGAGGTACGCTCCCTGGTCCACGCCCGGTTCGCCGGGACACCCGATGGCAATCATGAATGCGACGTCGTCCGTGCGCTCCAGCACGCGCGGCATGACGTAGCCCGCCTGACTGATGCCCCACAGGCCGATCCGACCGGCGTCGATGTCAGGCCGTGCCCGCATCACGGCGACGGCGTCCAGCACGATCTGCGCGCGCTGGTCCAGCAACCGACCGCCGTCGAATTCCCCCGTGGATTCCCCGGTGCCGGGCTTGTCCCAGGCGAACGTGGCGTACCCCGTCCGGTGCATCCGTTCCATGAGGGGTGGATAGGTGACGCCCGACGTGCGGCTGTTTGGCCCGTCCCCGTGCACGAACAGCACGACGGGGTGCGGGCCGGCCCCCGCCGGCAGGCGGAGATCGCCCACGATCGTGAACGCCTCCGACGTGAAGGTGATCTCTTCGATCGTGACCTGCGCAGTGGCGCACGCGAGCGGGACCATCGCGACCGGCGCGAGCGCGAGCGCGAGCACTTGAGTTGCGAGCCTCTGCTTCATCATCGTGGTCTCCCGGGCCCAGTGTCCCGATCAGCGACGGCACGGCAACGCCGGAGGCGGACCGCGGATCGTGGCGGATGGGATCGTGGCAAGCAGCGGGGTGAGGTCCGGCTCGGCACTTTCGGCGCCGCAGGCCGGTCGAGCTTCGGGTCATTGGTGAGGAAGACGCGGGCCATGTCCCCCCGGCCGATCTCTCGCTCCACCCGATACCGATCGGCGGGGACTGTCTCGAGGCGGTCCAAGAGATCCTGCATCGGCGCTCCTGGGGGTGCCTCCCGCGGTTCTACGATAGGGCGCGGGCGGCGCGAGGGCCAGAGGGAACGCGTGAGATCGGACCGGCGTGCGTTGGTGCGGTTAGGTGTCCCCGTCCTCGGTGAGCACCTTGAGCCCGGCCAGCGGCACAGCCGCTATCGAGCGTCGTGTTGCTCTGCCGGTCACGCCAGCGTGCCAGGAAGTGGTAGCGGGTGTGGTGAAATCGGTAGACATGAACCGCTCGCAACGGTTTGGGCGTGAGCCCATGTGGGTTGAGCTCCGCGGCTGAAGCCGCTCGCTCCGCTTCGCGTCGAATCCCACCACCCGCACCCTGGCTGTTGCCCTCGGCGTTTGGCCGAGACTATGTTGAGGGTACGTTGCGAGCGGTTCGCGTGGTCGGTTCTGTCACGCCAAAGGTCGCGGGCCTGAGCCCGCGACCTTTCCGCGTTCAGGAGCCAGCCACCTGACCGCCTAACCGCCTTTCATGCGACCGGAGGGAGTCGAACCCCCACGGGTTGCCCCACAGGATCCTAAGCTCGGCCGCCTTGGTCGCGGAGGCGAGAACAAACGCAACAAAACGCACAACGACGCACAGTTAGCGTCGTGCTGGGGCGTAGGTGGTTGCGTGTCTGTGCGTATCGTTGCGCGCCGTTCCGCCACAAAAGCGCCACAGTCAGCGGCCCCGCGCCAGCTCCTCCAGCTTCGTCCGCGCCTCGGCCACCATCCACTCGTACTCGGGATCGGGCTCGGTGAACGTCTCGAGGAAGTTGAGGTAGTGGTCCTCGGCGCGGTCGTATTGCTCGAGTTGGGCGTAGAGGCGGCCAAGGCGGAACTGGACGAACGAGTAGACGACCATGCCGTGGAAGATGTGCCAGTTCGCCTCGGCCTTCA
>JAOUDR010000242.1 GCA_029859185.1 Gemmatimonadota bacterium | reverse complement strand
TGTGGCCGGATCGCTCCCGTCTCGACTTCTTCGACGACGTGAGTCTGTCGTATCGCACGGCGGCCGCGGAGGCCGACGCTGAGCTGTTCCCGGCCGGCGACGCGTGGCGCGCCGCGTGGGACGAGAAACTCACTCTTCCGCTCTACGGTCCGGACGACTTCCATCCGAGTGTGATGGGCACCTACCTGGCCGCGCTCACGATCTACCGCGGACTCACCGGCCGCGATCCCCCGTCGCTCTCCGGACTCGGGATCTCGGCGGCAGACGACGCGATCCTCCAGCGAGCAGCGCGGACCGCGGTCGAGGCGGTCGCGAGCGCGCACATGCCCCCTCACTGACAAAGGGTCAGCGTGCAGAATGCAGGGTGCAGACCACTCTGCATCCTGCACTCTGCATCCTGCACTCTGCATTCTGCACTTTGTGTTTCGCTACTTGGCTCGCAGGACCGGAGCCAGCATGACTCCACCGTTGCCCGTCACCGTGATGTTCTGGAACGTCGTGCCTGGCTCGAACACGAGGTACGCCGCGTTCACCGTGCCGTCCTCGGCCGAGCTGACCTCAAACGGCACGTCGGTCTTGAGGCCCGTCTGATCGCCGGAAGGGATGGTGACGGCGTACGGCGTACCACCGTCGAACGAGGCAGCGCCGCCAAGAGACAGCGGTCCCTTGAACACAATCTCGCCCTCGCCCACCAGGAGCCTGACCTTCCGGTAGCTCCCGACGGGTACGCTTCCGGAGGCGATCCCCACCGAGCCTTCCGACTCGGTCGGAAGCGACATCAGGTCGAGTGTCACGGAATCTCCCAGGGTGACGGTCTGCCACGCGTCCTCGACATTGTCGTCGCCGCCCACGGGTAGGTACGCAACCTCGATGAACGTGATCTCGAGACTTTCGACCGTATCCGGCGAGACTGCGACGAGTACGCCGTTCACGCTCGCCGAGAAGAACGGCACCGCGGTGCGCGCCGCGATCCCGTCGGCAATGCTGATCCGCGCCTGCGACGGGGCCAGTTCGGGCCCGGAATCGCTGCAGGCCACGGCACCGCCCACCGCCAGAACACCCGCCAAACCGACAAGTCGTATCCCATTACTGGACAACATCTTATAGCCTCCGCCGTGGTGCGTTTCGTGGGGCGCTGCTGGGGACACCAATATGGACACCACCCTGCCACCGTCTGTGACATGGGTCCCCTGGTCCGGCTCCCAACCGACGGGGACTGGGATGCGTCTTCCTGAGCCACCCGTACTTGGAGTGCCGCTCGAGAGGCATCGTTGGTATCGTGGGAGAATGAGCAAACGACTCCAGACCTACGAGCGGGACGAGGTCACCGTCACGTTCGATCCCAACGTCTGCATTCACTCGGCCGTCTGCCTGCGGGCGCTACCCGGCGTCTTCGACGTGAAGCGGGCCACGTGGATCGACCTTTCGGCAGCCTCCGCGGACGCGGTGGTCGAGACCGTCGGACACTGCCCGTCAGGCGCACTCCAGGTGCGCCGCCCGGAGGATGGCATGGAATCAAAGCAAGGAACCGCGGAGCCGGTCACGGTCGAACCGATTCCCAACGGGCCGGTCCGACTGGAGGGCACGCTGCGCATCATCGGCGAGGACGGCACGGTAGACGAGCGCACCGGGAAGGTGTTCCTGTGCCGGTGCGGCGGGAGCACCAAGAAGCCGTTCTGCGACGGCTCCCACAAGCGGATCGGGTTCCGGAGCACCGCGGAAGCCGAGGCTTCCTGAACCACAGACCACCCCACCCGGGCTACCGCGGGACCCGGGTGGACAGGACGCCAAGACATATTTATATTGCAATACATCAATTCTAAGACCGTGAGCGCCACGTGCCGACTTATACCTACCGCTGCCAGGACTGCGGATCCGCCTTCGAACGGCGGATGTCCATCTCAGCCTATTCCAGTGAGACGACCGTTCCATGCCCCAAGTGCGCCTCGGAGCGCACGGAGCGGAGCTTTGGCACCGTCAACGTCCTGACCGGGTCGCGCGCCGGGGGCTCAGCGGCCGCCTGCGCGCCGAGCGGCTTCGGCTGAGGCATCTGACCCCGCCACCCCGTTGGGGTGGGTACCCAGGCTGTACGAACGGATCGGCCCGCATGGCCGGTCCGATTGCCGTTCGGGATCTTGCGACCCGTCGCCGCGCGCTGTCACTTCCCCCGATCTCTCACGCGGCCTGCCCGTGGAGGCATCGGATGCGCCTGCCCCGTCGATTGCCCGTTACCGGATTCGCCCTCGCCGTGGTTGCGCTGCTGCAACCCGTCCACGCCCTGCGTGCCCAGGGCACCCGGGCCGACTACGAACGGGCCGAGCAGTTTTTGGCACCCCGGGTGGACAGCCTGGTTCTGAACGAGCGCGTCCGGCCGAATTGGCTTGGCACGTCCGATCGCTTCTGGTACGTGCGCGCGCTTCCGGACGGCCGCGAAGTGGTCCTCGTAGACCCCGCCACCGCCCATCGCGGTCCCGCGTTCGACCACGAACGGCTGGCGACCGCGCTCGCCGAGGTGCTCGACCACCCGGTGGACGCCAGGCACCTGCCCATCGACCGGCTGCACCTCTCCGCAACCGGGGACACACTCACCGTCGAGGTGGATCGCGCGCGCTGGCAGTGCTACCTCGCCGCGTACCGATGTGCGCGCCACGCGGTCGACGAGCCGCCGGAGGGGATCTCCCCCGACGGCAAGTGGGTGGCGTTCGTGCGTGACTTCGATCTGTTCGTCCGGTCCACCGAGTCGGGCCGGGAGATTCGGCTCACCCACGATGGGGAGCGGGACCGCGCCTACGCGACCACGATACCCTCGCCGACGCTCATGGTGCGGCAGCAGACCGATGAGCCCACCACCGACCCGCTCGTGTTCTGGGCACCCGACTCGCGGCACCTTGCCACCTATCGCATCGACGCGCGCGGGGCGGGAACGCTCAGCATGGTCCAGCACGCCCCACCCGACCGTGTCCGGCCGCGCTACTACAACTACCGCTATCCGCTCCCCGAAGACTCGGTGCTCCCAACCGGAGATCTCTATCTCTTCGCGGTGGACGCATGGACACCGACCCGGGTGCCGATAGCCCCCGTCGTGATGCAGTACTACAACTCGCCGGCCAGACCGCGCTGGGCGGAGGACGGCAGCCACCTGACCCTCGTGGTGACCGATCGCGGCTACACGCGTCGCCAGGTACTCGAGATCGATGCGGCCTCGGGCTCGTCCCGGACCGTGATTGACGAGTTGGGCGACCCGTATGTGGACGTGTACGGCGGAACGATCCTCGAAGCACTCGATGGCGGCACCGTACTCTGGGGGTCGGAACGCGACGGCTGGTCACATCTCTACCTCTACAACGGCACCACCGGCGCCGTGGAGCGCCAGTTGACGCGCGGCAACTGGGTCGTGCGCGACGTGGTGCACGCCGACAAGAGTACGGGCACCATCCTGTTCGTGGCGGCGGGCCGCGAGACCGGGCGTGATCCCTACCTGCGCCACCTGTACCGGACGGATCTCACCGGCCGCTCCGTCCGGCTCCTCACGCCCGAGGACGCCGATCACGAGGTCGTCGTCTCCCCGAGCGGCACGTACGCGCTGGACACGTACTCCCGCCCCCAGGTGGAGCCCGTGACCGTGCTGCGCCGCACCTCCGATGGTGCCGTCGTCATGGACCTGGAGCGAGCCGACGTGTCGGGCCTCCTCGCTACGGGGTGGCGCCGGTCGGAGCCATTTGCGGCGAAGGCGCGGGACGGCACGACGGACATCTACGGGTTGATCTGGTGGCCCTCGACCTTCGACTCGACCAAGCGCTACCCGATCGTCGAGCAGATCTATACGGGCCCGCACAGCTTCTTCGTCCCCAAGACCTTCGGTGCGTATCGCAGCACGGCACAGTCCATTGCCGAGTTGGGGTTCGTGGTGGTGCAGATCGACGGACTGGGCACATCGGGCCGCGGGAAGGCGTTTCACCTGTACTCCTGGAAAAACCTGGGAGACGGCGGTCTCGACGACCACATCGCGGCGCTCCGGCAACTGGCCGAGCGTCGCTCGTACCTCGATCTGTCACGCGTCGGGATCTTCGGGCACTCGGCGGGCGGGTACGACGCGGCCCACGCCATGCTCACGCATCCGGAGTTCTACAAGGTCGGAGTGTCGTCGGCCGGCAACCACGATCACCGAATGGACAAGGCGGTGTGGAACACCCAGTGGATGGGCTGGCCGGTCGGCGACCACTATCGC
The DNA here is from genome assembly GCA_029859185.1 of Gemmatimonadota bacterium. Classification (GTDB taxonomy): domain Bacteria; phylum Gemmatimonadota; class Gemmatimonadetes; order Gemmatimonadales; family GWC2-71-9; genus JAOTWJ01. The sequence continues at coordinate 1,135 of JAOUDR010000242.1, read as the reverse complement.
GCGCAGTCGAACGTGACCCTGGCGCCGCGGCTCGAGGGGAAGCTCCTGCTGGCCCACGGCGACGTGGACGAGAACGTCCCGGTCTCGGCGACCCTGCAGCTGGTGAATGCCCTGATCGAGGCCAACAAGGACTTCGACTTGCTGATCCTGCCAAACCAGACGCACGGTTTGGGCCGGCATGCGTATTTTCAACGACGCCGGTGGGACTACTTCGTCGAGCACTTGCTTGGGGTGGAGCCGCCGGCTGGGTATCGGATCACCGCCTTCGACCCGCCCAGCGGCGGGCAACGCTGACCTTCCAGGGGGGGCGCCTGCGCACGTACCACCACATCGGCATCCCGACGACCGAACACCGGCTGGATGAGACACATCTGCCGCAGTTCGGGCTGCACGTGTCGGGCTTCGAGACGAGCGCGTTCGGGGTGGAGTGGATGCGGTTCGATCCCGACAGCCCGGTGCCCGACCTGGTGAAGGCGGTGCCGCACGTTGCGTTTGCCGTAGATGACCTGGACGCGGCCATCGCCGACCACGACGTCCTGATCCAGCCCAACAGTCCCTCGCCCGGCGTGCGGGTCGCGTTCATCGTCGAGAACGGTGCGCCGATCGAGTTTCTCGAGTTCGCACCGTCCGAGGTCGGGAGGAACTCGTGACGGCCGTCCCGGTGTGGGGCATCGCGCTCATGATCCTCGCGCTGAACCTCCCGTTCGGATTCTGGCGCGCGGGGACGCGCAGGTTCTCCCTGCCGTGGTTTCTTGCGGTCCACGTGCCCGTACCGATCGCGGTCGGTCTCCGCGTGGCCGTCGGACTGGGATGGCGGCTGTCCGCCCTCCCGGTCTTTGTCGGCGCGTTCGTCGCGGGCCAGTATCTCGGGGGAACGGTGCGGCGGAGCTGGAATCGACGGGACCGTCCCCGAGCGTAGGCCGGGCCACCCCGGCGCCCCTGGGGTGAGCGAGGCCGCCGCGGCATCTGCCACGGCGGCCTCGTGCTTTGTCTTCCCTACTACAGCCTCGTCGGCAGGCTCAGGAGCCGCCGGCCGGCTCCGGCACCAGGTTGAAATCGTACTCCAGCCGGATCTCGTTCTCGACACTCAGCACCACCGAGACCTTCGGCTGCGTGAGCTGGAACGCCTCGAACG
>JAOUDR010000006.1 GCA_029859185.1 Gemmatimonadota bacterium | reverse complement strand
CCATCCTCCGAGGATCGGGAGCGCGCCAGGGACCGCCCCGACCAGTGTGGCCAGCGATGTCCGGCGCTTGAGCGGCGTATACACCAGAACGTATGACGCGAGGGTCGCCGCCGCCAACGCGCCGGTGAGCGGATTCACGAGCACCGCGAGATAGCCCGTCCCGGCGGCACCGAGCGCCGCCGCGAAGGCCGCGCTCGCGGACCGCGTGAGCCGTCCGCCTGGAATCGGCCGCTGCGCGGTGCGCCGCATCAACGCGTCCACATCCGACTCCGCCACTTGATTGAGCGCGCTCGAGCCGCCGGCGACGAGCGCCGTCCCGACGAGCGTGTGCACCAGCAGCACCATCTCGACCCCTTGCGGCGCGGCCATGTAAAAACCCACCGCCGCCGTGAGCATCACGAGCAGCACGATGCGGGGCTTCGTCAGCGCGAAGAAGTCGGACGCCCGCGGGAGGGCGAGTGCGCGAGCCGGCAGGGGCGAGGCCTTGGTGGGAGGAGCGCGCAGTGGTACCCGGCGAACCGCCGGGATGATGCCGGGACCGTCTCCGCGTGTCAAGCACGACGTCAGCGGTCTCCCGGAACGACGCGGGGCCGGCGGACTCGTGGTCGACCGGCCCCGGGATCCCACCTCACCACGTCCCCTACTCCGCGTGCATATACGGATACCGGTAGTCCGTTGCCGGTACGAACGTCTCCTTGATCGACCGGGCCGAGACCCAGCGCACGAGGTTGAGCATCGACCCCGCCTTGTCGTTGGTCCCGCTGGCCCGCGCGCCACCGAACGGTTGCTGGCCGACGACCGCGCCCGTGGGCTTGTCGTTCACGTAGAAGTTCCCCGCCGCGTGCCGCAGGACCTGCATGGCCTGCGTCACCGCCCGGCGGTCATCGGCGAACACCGCACCGGTGAGCGCGTACGGCGACGTCCCGTCCACGGTCCGCAGCACCGCATCCCACTCCTTCTCGGGATAGACGTACAGGGTGAGCACCGGCCCGAAGATCTCCTCGCAAATCGACTTGTAGTCGGGCTTCTTCGCCTGAATCAGCGTCGGGCGGATGAAGTAGCCCTCGCTGGGGTCGCACTCGCCACCCACGAGGATCTCGGCATCCGGCGACGCCTTCGCGTGGTCCACGTACCCCTTGATGTCGTCAAACGCGGCCTGGTCGATGATGGCACCCATGAACGTCCGGAAGTCGGCGACATCGCCCATCGGGATTCCCGCAATGGTGTCGAGCACGTCTTTTCGCATCGCGCGCCACATCGTGTCCGGGATGTAGACCCGGGAGGCGGCGCTGCACTTCTGCCCCTGATACTCGAACGCGCCCCGGACCATCGCCGTCGCGAGCGCGGCCGGATCCGCGCTCGGGTGGGCCACGATGAAGTCCTTGCCACCCGTCTCACCGACCACGCGCGGATACGATTTGTACTGGGCGACGTTCTCGCCCACGGTCCGCCAGAGCTGCTGAAAGACGCCCGTCGAGCCGGTGAAGTGGATTCCCGCAAGATCGGCATGGTGCAGGACGGTGTCCGAGATGGCGCTGGCATCACCCGGGATGAAGTTGATCACGCCCGGCGGTAGCCCCGCCGCCTCGAGCAACCGGTAGATGTAGTAGCTGCTGTAGACGGCGGTGGACGCTGGCTTCCAGACCACCGTATTCCCCATGATCGCCGGCGCCGTCGGGAGGTTGGCACCAATCGACGTGAAGTTGAAGGGCGTGATGGCGAGCACGAACCCCTCGAGCGGACGGTACTCCACACGGTTCCAAATACCGCGATCCGAGATCGGCTGCTCGGCATACAAGCGGTCGGCATAGTGCACATTGAAGCGCCAGAAGTCGACAATCTCGCACGCCGCATCGATCTCCGCCTGGTGCGGGGTCTTGCTCTGGCAGAGCATGGTGGCCGCGTTGAGCGTGTCGCGCCACGTCGTTGCCAGGAGGTCGGCAGCCCGCAGGAACACCGCGGCGCGATCCTCCCACCGCCACGACGACCACTCTCGGTACGCCTCGTGCGCCGCCGCGATCGCCTGGGCGGTCTCGGCTTTACCGGCGCGGTGCCAGGTGGCCAGGACGTGCCCGTGGCGGTGCGGCATCACCGCCTGCTTCGTGCGGCCGGTGCGAACCTCCTTGCCACCAATGATGAGGGGAATGTCGATCTGGGTACCCGCCATCTCGGTGAGGCGAGCCTTCAACGCTGCGCGTTCCGGTGATCCCGGAGCGTAGTCGAGCACCGGCTCGTTCACCGGTGGGGGAATCGGAATATGTCGGGACATGAGTTACCTCGTTGTTGGCCGCCGGAGTTTACTCACGCCGCCGGAGCGAAGCCAACCCGACCCGACACGCCGCGCCGACCCCCGGCCGGCATCCGAATGCACGCCGTCTTGGGGACCCACCCGGCTACCGGTTGTCCACGAGCCCCGTCTCGATCGCAAGTCGCGTCAGCTCGGCGACCGACCGCACACCGAGCTTCTTGAGGATGTTCTCGCGATGGGTTTCGACCGTCCGATGACTGATGCCGAGAACCGCGGCGGTCTCCTTGTTGGTCTGACCCGCGACGACGTGCTGGAGCACATCGAGCTCGCGAGCCGTGAGGCTTGCGACGCGTTCCGCTCGCTCGCGGTTCGCCTCCTCCTCGCGGAGCGCCGTGCTGAGCTGGCGGGCCGCCGCGGCACTGAACGCACTCTCACCGGCCGTCACCTTGCGGATCGCCGCACGGAGTTCCGAGGGGGAGGAGTCCTTCAACAGGTAGCCGTCGGCGCCGGCCCGAACCGCCTCGAGCACGAACTCCGTGTTGTCGTAGACGCTCAGCATCAGCACCCGGGTGGCCGGGAGTGCACGCTTGAGCCGTTTGGCCACTTCCAGCCCGGATTCCCCCGGCATGGACACGTCGAGCACCACCACGTCCGGGACCAGCGTCTGCGCCCGCTCGAAGGCTTCCGGCCCGTTGGCGGCCTCACCCACCACACTGATCCCTTCCGTTCCGTCCAGGACCTGGCGAATCCCCTCGCGGACGATGGCGTGATCATCGGCCACCACGACGCGGATCGGCGCCTTGCCTGTCTCAGTCATCTGCGCCCCTCCTTCACGGGTCGCACGGCTGGGACGCGCGCGACCAGCCGGACGCCACCGGTGGGCGCGGTCCCGACCGCCACGGTTCCCCCCATACCCACGATACGCTCGCGCATCCCGGCCAAGCCCATGTGTCCCTCTCGCTCGAACTGTTCGAGGCGGGCGCCCACCGGCAGACCGGCGCCGTCGTCCGTGACCTCGAGCTCGACGCAATCCTCGCGCACCCCGAGCCGCGCGTCCACACGGGACGCTCCCGCGTGCCGAATCACGTTCGCGAGCGCTTCCTGCAACGCCCGGAAGATGGCTAACTCCGCCTCGCTCGACAGGGGTGGGAGCGCAGCCGGGGCATCGAACCCGATGGCGAGGTCGCTGCGGCCGTCCAGATCGCGCACCAGGGCTCGGAGGGCTGGAACGAGCCCCAGTTCGTCGAGTAGCGATGGCCGCAGATCGTTGGTGACGTTGCGGATGCTCCGGATCCCGGCGTCAATCAGGTGCAGTGCCCGGTCGAGCCGCGGCACCAGATCGGCCGTCGCGCCTTCGCGCACGAGACCCAGCTCGAGCTTCACCGCCGCGAACACCTGCGCCGTCTCATCGTGCAACTCGCGCGAGAGGCGCCGCCGCTGGTCCTCGTGCTGGTGAGTCATGCGGGCCGCGAGGCGCTCGAGATCCGAGGTCCGCGCCGCCAGCCGCCGGTCGAGGTCCGCATTCTCCAACGCCGCCCCAACCTGCTGCCCCAGGGCCACCAGAAACCGGCTGTCGAGCGCTGCAAAGGGATCCCGCGCATCGCCGACGATGAGCAATGCGCCGGTCACTTCCTCCCCGCGCAGCACCGGCAGCGCCGCCACGTAGGCATAGTCCGCATCGCCATTGGCACGATGCGCCAGCTCCGGCTCCCCGGAGGCCAGGGCCCGCCGGATGGCATCGTGCGCGGTCCCGCTGGGCGGGTCTCCCGCCCACCCGGCACACGCCCCCGCGCCGTCGGTCACACGCTGGGTAGCCACCGTGAACATCGCGCTTCCGCGCACCCCCGAAAGGGTCAGCGTCGCTTCGAGCAGGGGGTGCACGATCTCGCCCTCCCTCCCGCCGCGCTGGAGCTGGCCCGAGAGGTTCGACAACGCCTCGAGGCCACGCTGCAGGTCTTCCAGGACCAACAACAGGATTCCCGCCCCCATGGCGAGGACGAACATCAGATCCAGGTAGTAGCCCCACGGGTTCCAGGCGCCGCGCGCCCGGAGGAACGGGTAGTCGAAGTGGTGCAGGCCCCAGAGGAACAGCGCCACCGCCAGGGCGAGGGCCGCGACCGACCGCACGCGTTGGTGGTGTCGCAGGAACGCCCACCCGGTCCAGATCGTCGCCCCGCTCAGAAACACCACGGCCGGCGCCGCCGCCAGCAGGAAGTTGTCCATGCGGTAGATCGCCACATACGACCAGAGCGGCGGGAACAGCACGAGCCACAGGTAGCGCGGGCGCCAGGCGAGCTGCTGCGAGAACACGAGCGCGGCCCAGAGCAACGCTAACGCCGTCCACCCGGTGACGACCTGGTGCCAGTAGAGCCAGATCCAGTTCTGGGAGAGCAGGAAGCTGATGATGGCGCCCAACCGCAGGAGGTACAGCAGCCAGGCCAGGGCGAACCAGCCGAAGTACGGTTTGCGATACCGGCGGAATAGAAAGAAGAACAACCCCGCGAGTCCGAGCGTGACGCCCGCCTGGAGGAAGGCGGCCGCCAACTCCATCATCGTGGGCGACGGAATCTCAAGTTCCATGGGATGCAAACAAACCGCCGCGCCTTCACCGGGGCAACCGTGCTTGCGGCGCGCGGCACGGGTGAGTAGAAAGGGTAGCGTTCCCTATTCCACCATTCGAGGCCGCCATGCGACTGACCCGTGCTTCGCTCGTGCTGCTCTCCGTGACGGCGTGCGGTCCGCAGTATGACGTCGTCATCCGTCACGGGACCGTCTACGATGGCGGCGGCGCACCCGGCGTCGTGGCCGACGTCGCGTTGGTGGGGGACTCCATCGCTGCCATCGGCGATCTCGGGAACGCTCGCGCCGCGGTCGAGATCGACGCGACCGGGCTCGCTGTCGCGCCGGGCTTCATCAACATGCTGAGCTGGGCCACCGAGAGCCTGCTCGAAGACGGGCGCTCGCAGAGCGACATCCGGCAGGGCGTGACCCTCGAGGTGTTCGGCGAGGGGTGGTCGATGGGGCCACTCAACGACGCCATGAAGGCGGAGACGAAGGAGCAGCAGGGCGATATCGAGTTCGACGTGGCATGGACCACGCTCGGAGAGTACCTCGACCATCTCGCGCAACGTGGTGTTGCCACGAACGTTGCCTCATTCGTGGGCGCGACCACGGTCCGCATCCACGAACTCGGCTATGCCGATCGGCCACCGACGCCCGCGGAGCTGGGTCGCATGGAAGACCTGGTGCGGCAGGCCATGGAGGAGGGGGCGCTCGGCGTGGGATCGTCGCTAATCTACGCCCCGGCCTTCTACGCACGCACCCCGGAACTGATCGCACTGACCCGCGTCGCCGGCGCCTACGGCGGGTCCTACATCTCGCACATCCGGAGCGAGGGGTCCCGCTTGCTCGAGGCCGTGGACGAGCTCCTCACGATCGCGCGCGAGGCCGGTGTCCCGGCGGAGATCTACCACCTGAAGGCGGGTGGCGAGACGTACTGGCCCAAGATGGATACGGTGATTGCCATGGTGGAGCGGGCGCGCGCCGAGGGACTGGCGATCACCGCGGACATGTACACCTACCCCGCCGGCGCCACGGGACTCGACGCGGCGATGCCCCCGTCAGTGCAGGAGGGCGGGCTCGACGCCTGGGTCGGCCGACTCCAGGATCCCGTCGTGCGGCGGCAGGTGATCCGCGCGATGCGCACGCCCACCGACGCTTGGGAGAATCTGTACCTCGCCGCCGGATCGCCGGAGCGGATCATCCTGGTCGAGTTCCGGCAGGACTCGCTCAAGTACCTCACGGGCAAGACGCTCGCCGAGGTGGCGGCCATGCGTGGCACGTCGCCCGAGGAGACGGCCCTGGACCTCGTGGTCGCCGACCACAGTCGGGTGGGCACCGTGTACTTCCTCATGTCCGAGGATAACATCCGGAAGCAGATCCAACTGCCGTGGGTGAGCTTTGGGTCGGACGCCGCGTCGATGGCACCCGAAGGCACGTTCCTGAAGTCCAATCCCCACCCGCGCGCGTACGGGAACTTCGCGCGGGTGCTCGGAACCTATGTCCGGGACGAGGGCCTTTTGACCCTCGGAGAAGCCGTCCGGCGGCTGACGGCGCTCCCCGCAGCGAACCTCAAACTCCGGCGCCGCGGCCGCCTGCAACCGGGATTCTTCGCGGACGTCGTCGTGTTCGATCCCACGCAGGTGCGGGACCATGCTACCTTCGATCAGCCGCATCAATACGCCACGGGCATGCGTCACGTGTTCGTGAACGGAACGCAGGTCCTGGCCGAGGGGGAGCACACCGGCGCACTCCCCGGGCACGTCGTGCGCGGCCCCGGCTGGACCGGCTGGACAACAGAAGGAGCCCCAGAGCATGAGTGAGCACAAAGAACGCCGACGCGGAACTGACCGGCGGAAGAACGCGGTGCGCGGCGGCGACCGCCGCAAGGGCGAAATCCCAGTGAAGGTCGATCGTCGGTCCGGCAAAGACCGCCGTTCTGCAGATCGCCGGACCGAGCCCGACCGGCGCCACGGGGAAACGCCCTAGGAGAGGTCACGCGCAGGGGACGATCGGATCACGGGCGGCGCGTACTGTAGCCACCGTGACCGTGGGGGATCCGGCAGGTCGTTCACGCCGGCGCATCAGCGCCGGCCCGCGTGCGGGATCCCATTCCTTTGCAGCGGGAGCCTCCATGCGGGTTCGTGGGTTCGCCCTCGGCGTCGCCGCCATCCTCGTGAGCGCGGCAGTCAATCCGGCACGTGCACAGGTAACGCGGGCCGATACGGCGGCGGTGCTCGTGCAGGCAGCACGTCGCCTCGCGGCCGAGGGAGAGCGGGACGTCGCCGCCAACCTCCTCCGATACATCATCCGGTGGTACGGTGACACCCCGATCGCGCAGCAGGCGGCCCGCGAACTCGCAGGGGCCGACCGGGCGCGTGCGGCGGGCAGCGGCCGGACCGGATTCGTGGTCACCAATACTCTGTTCGGCGCGTGGCTTGGCATCGCGGTACCACTCGCGTTCGGTGCCGATGACCCCCCACCCTTCGGTGTGGGCCTCATTGCCGGACCGGCAGCCGGGCTGCTGGGCTCCCTCGCGTACACGAAGTCTTATCCCATCACCAGCGGACAGACCGCCGCCTATCGGTGGAGCGTCGTCTGGCTGTCCTGGCAGGCATTCCTGTTACGAGAGATCACCGGCATCGGGAGCGAGGAGTTCTGCAACGACTTCGAAGGTCAGCGGTACTGCTACTCCGATACGCCGACCGAAGCCCCCTTCGCCGCGCTCGTGGTCGGGGGCGCCGCAGGAATCGGCGCGGGCCTCGTCCTCACTCGCATGAACCTCCCCGCCGGGGACGTTGCACTCGTCCAAGATGCTTCTGCCTGGGGAACGGGGTTTGGCGCGGCACTCTCCGTCCTCAGCTCCACCGATGGCAATCCGGACGACGTGGCCGTGTTCGGGTGGATGGCCGCGGTGGGGAACGGCTTCCTGCTCGGGGCCATTCCGCTTGCGCGGGCGTGGCGACCCTCGGTGGGGCGGGTACGTCTGATCACCCTCTCCGGAATCGCCGGCGGGCTCGTCGGCCTCGGCATCGACCTGATCGCCGAAGTCGACGACGAGAAAGCGGCGTTCGGCATTCCGACCCTCGGTGCCGCCGTCGGGCTCGCCACCGGCATCGCGCTGACGGCGCGGCGGGATGTCTCTCGAGCCGAGACGCCCGTCCCGGCGGAGGGTGGTGCCTTGCTGCAGCTCGGACGCGATCCCGGCATCGGCGTACCGCTCCCGGAGGCCCGGGTACTTCCCGCAATCAAGCCGGACGGGCGTTTGGGGCACCGGCCGGCGCTCGGATTCCGCATTGCGGAGTTCCGCTTCTAGGCCGTACGGGTGAGAAACGGCCCCGGCACGCAAACGCGTGTCGGGGCCGTCGTGGATCTCGCAGCAGACGATGGCCAGGGACGGAATCGAACCGCCGACACGCGGATTTTCAGTCCGCTGCTCTACCAACTGAGCTACCTGGCCCGCGGGTGCACAAGATAACCGCGGCTCAGGCCGGCTGGCAGTCTTCCCGCACGACAGCGCCCGGGACGGAAAACCTCCGCCCCGGGCGCCGCGTTTGTCGACCCTGCGCTGGGCTAGCGCCCGAACGCGACCGTCTGGAGGAGCACCTCGAAGGTGCCGTTGCTCGGCGTGCCGACCGCATACGCATAGTACGCCGTGAACGGACGCAGCACAGGCGAGATCTCGAACACCGGCGTCATGGAGCCTGCCGGTGCCAGGGCCACAGAGTGGCGGCCGGGCCGGATGGGTGTCGACACCTGGTTCCCGTTTACCAGATCGGGCACCGTGATCCCCTTGGGAGAGCTCGGATCCACGATGACGTCCACAGCACCGAAATTCGCGGCATGCCGGGCGGCGAGCTGCGCACGTCCCGGACGGGCGAACGCGTTCGGGAACACACTGGCAGTCGGCGCCCCGCCGTCCGTGAGGTGGGCAAAGATCGTCGCGTTATCGCCGTCATTCACCGTTACCGTCACCGGTCCGATCACCGGCGTGTTGCCGCATGGCGTATTGGCGTCCGCGAGGGAAACCGCGATTTCGTAGTCTCCGGCGGTAAAGGAAAGCGGACCCGCGAATGCGCGGAACTCGAAGCCCGGCAGCGCGCAGGCGCCGTTGACGGAGACATCAACCGGAAGCGCTTCGCTCGCGCCCAAATCCGTTCCGTTGATGCCGTGTCCGACGTAGACCGTCGCTCCGGAAACCATCATGCCAGACTTCCCGAGCGAGGCCACCAAGTCTTCCTGCAATCCAATCCCGGCCTGCTCAGCCGCGTCGGCTCGGTCCGCCGGATCCGTCGTGTCAGTGCAGGCAGTCAGGCCCAACACGGCCACGAACGCCAGTGCTCCCACGATCCGCTGCATTGTAGAACCCCCGTTGTTTATTGTTTGTCTAAGCTACGGGGGACAATTTGTAATCTCTGTTTGTGTTTGTCAAGTGGTTATCTAGGACATGTCCAAGGACTCATTGATCATCTGTCCAGCCTAGGTCCTGTAATTCAGGGGCTTCCGGGCACAGTTCGCGGACCCGTCGGACCACTGCACGAGCCCGAGAAGGGTCCTTCCTGACGGTGCGGTAGATCTCCTCAAGCCGGATTGCTGCCTGGACCTTCACTCGCTGACTGGCGCCGCTTTCCAGATGGCTCTCGAGTAGACGGATCGTGTCGTCCAGCGTTGGTCGGATGTTGGGCGGCGCACCGCCCGCGCCCTCGGTCAGCATGCGGAAGACCCACGCGCTCGCAGGCTCGATCATGCGGCCCCACACGACATCCCACAGGGTCCACACGATCCCGACGACGCCGGCAGCGACGAAAAACCGACCCTCGCGCGTGACGAAGCCCAGCAGGCCGAAGACTACGGTCGCGACCGCAAAGGTCGATCGGACGACGATTTCGGGACGGTCCGCCGGGCCGGACGCCATCGCATGCGCTCCGTCGTTAGGATTCAGGGGTTATCTATGGACATGATGCAACCACGGCAACCGACCTGTCGGAACCGAGCATGCGCGTAGCGGTCCTCGGCGGAGGCATCGCGGGTCTCGCGGCCGCGATCGATCTCGCCGAAGGAGGCGGCGACGTGGTGCTGATCGAGGCGGGCGACCGTTTCGGGGGCCAGGTCCGGACCACGCGTGAGCGTGGCTTCTTGATCGAGGAAGGTGCCGACGGCTTCGGCCCCGATCAGCCCACCGTGCGCGCACTCCTGCGGGACCTGCATCTCGACGATGAGATCATCAGACCGGACCGCCTGACCGCGCTCGTGCTCGAGGCACCGGGCGACCTGCGAGCCGTGCCGGTGCCCGCCACGACGGTCCCGCCAACGACCCTGCGGAGTGGCATGGCCACCCTGATCAACGGGATGACACGACGGCTGGAGCGAAAGGCCGATTTGCGGATCGGGAACGCGGTCGTGGCCGTCACCCGCACACGCCCGGGGTGGACGGTGTACCCGGAGCTTGGCGCGGCGCTGGTCGTGGACGCCGTGGTCCTCGCGGTACCGGCGCGGCCGGCCGCGTGGCTCATCCATCCGCTCTCGCCCCAGATCGGGCGTGTCCTCGCGAGCCTCGGTACGCGGGCGGTGGTTACCGTCGTGGCCGCCTATCCCAAACCGGCGGTCCGGCATTCGCTCACGGCGTCGGGCTTTTCGGTCCCCCGAGCGGAGAGTGGAGACGGGGTCGAGCTCTGTGAGTTCGTTTCCTCCGTCCTCCCCGGGCGGGCACCACCAGATTGGGCGCTCCTCCGGACCGTGATGCGCCCGGCGCGCGGCGAGCTCGTCGGAACGACCGATGAAGGGTGGGCCGAGGTGGTCCACGAGATCCTGCGCCCCGTGCTCGGACTTCAGCAGCCGCCGGGGGCCGTGTGGGTCGCCCGCTGGGCCGATGCGATGCCGGTGGTCGACGACCGCTACGCTTCGCGCGTGGCGGAGGCCCGCACCGGCCTACGTGCGCTGGGACGGATCGAGCTCGCCGGCGCCGCGTATGATGGTCAGGGACTTGACGCCGCCCTGCAATCGGGCCGCGCCGCCGCGCGCCGCTTGCTCGCAACGTGAGTCCGCGGCCGCGCCCCCCCACCTCCCAGGGACGCCGCGATGCCGGCGCCGAACCACCACCATGATCCACGCCGCTCGATTCGTGCTCGTGCTGGGAACGGCGATCGGCGCCGCCACTCCCGGACACGCGCAGACGCTCGCCGATGTCTGCCGTCCTGTTGAACGACCATCCCTCGGTGGGTGGGCTCGCTACCGCCTCCGCGGTGCCGCGGACTCGACCGAGGTGCGAATGGCCGTGGTGGGGACGGCGTCCTGGAACGGCGTCGCGCACATCTGGCAGGAGTCGATCATCCCGACTCCGGCCGGGGAAACGGTGATTCAGACGCTCGTTCCCGCCGAGCCCTATGACCCGAGCACCATCCGCCGTGCCATCTTCTGGACCGCAGGCCGGAACCCCGTCGAGGTGCCCGCCTCGCAACTCGACGCCATGCCGGGCCGTGGCGGCCAGGGAGCCGGCGGCCTCGACGCTTGCCGCCACGGGGAAGCCTTGGGATGGGAGACGATCCTGGTACCCGCCGGCCGTGTCCGCGCCATGCATGTCCGCTACGAGCGGAACGGACGGACCGCAGACGCCTGGCTCGCCCCCGGAATCCCGTTCGCCTTGGTGCGCTCCCTCGTTGCAGGATCCGACTCCGTGGAACTCGTGCTCCTCGGCCACGGCCGTGATGCCATACCCAGCATTCCTCTCCCGGCACCGAAGGCGCCATGATGGCCCTCGACACCGCCGGCGATCGCCCGATCGACATCCTGTGAGACCGCCCATGCGACAGTACGACGTCGTTCTCGTTCGTCTCTCCTCTCGCGCCCGTACCGACGAGGAAGCGCTTGCGGATCTCCTCAACGAGCGCTCCCGAAGCGGGTGGCAGTTCCACTCGCTGACGGCCTTGGGTGCCACCCGTGCCGCCGTGGTGTTCTCACGGGACACCACATGAGCGGCACCGCTGACGCCGGACAGCGGCTCGCTTCCCGCCGCGCGTGGAGCGGGCGCCTGATCAACGTCGACATCGATCGCATTCGGACCCCCAGCGGCACCGAACTCGAGCTCGAGATGATTCGGCATCCGGGGGCGGCAGCCGTCCTGCCGCTGTTGTCAGAAGAGGGCGCCACCGACCCCATGGTGCTCCTGATTCGCCAATTCCGGTACGCGGGCGGCGGCACGCTGTGGGAGATTCCCGCCGGCGTTCTGGAGCCCGGAGAGGAGCCCGCGGTATGTGCCCGACGCGAGCTGCGCGAGGAGACCGGGGCCGAGGCCGATCGGATCGAGCATCTCACCACCATCCTCACGACCCCAGGGTTCACGGACGAGGCCATCCACCTGTTCTTGGCCACCGGCATCCGCGCCGGGACGGCCAGTCCGAATCCCGATGAACTGATCGAGACCGTCACGCTCCCGCTCTCGCGGGCGCTCGAGATGATCCGGGATGGAGAGATCCGCGACGGCAAGACAATCGTCGCCCTGCTCTATCTGGCCGGATTCCGACTCAACTTCTAGACGACCGTCCCTGAAAGAGGACACCCGGGAACCCCCTGGGGCGGCGGTGTGTTCCCTTGTCGGGCCAGATGGCAACTCCCTGAGACCGAAACGTTTATCGCGGCTCGGACGTCTATCAAGAAGCAGCCGGCACGGGGGGTATGGTGTTTGCCTCTTGCCGGGATGGGGTCCGGACCAGCACCGCGGCCCCATTTGTGTCCGCGAACGGGGATGCGGGTCCCCAAGGAGCCAACATGACGGTTGCCGCCGCGAAGACGCTTCGACTCGCCCCGGAGCCCGTACGACCCGATGCGGAGGTCGTCGCCGGGTACCTGGCCGGTGACCGGCGGGCGTTCGACCAGCTCGTCGACCGGTACGAGCGCCGGCTGCTCAACTTCGTCTATCGTACGATTGGTGATCGAGAGCGCTCGGAGGATCTCGTACAGGAGGTCTTCATCCGGGTCCATCGCCACCTGCACCGGTTCGACCAATCCAAGAAGTTCTCGACTTGGATCTACACGATCGCGTCGAACCTGGCCAAGAACGAGTTACGGAACCGAAGTCGCAACCCGCTCGTCCTGTTCCAGGCCATCCGCCGAGATGACGACCTGGACCAGCGGCCGTTGGAGTTCGAGGATCGGAACTCTCGACCGGACGACCTGTTCCGCAAGCGCCACTTGCGGGAGTTGGTCGAGTGGGCGGTGGCCCAGCTCCCCGAGCACCACCGCATCGTGTTCGTGCTGCGGGAGCTCGAGGGGAAGACCTACGAGGAGATTGCGGAGATCACCGACTGCAACTTGGGGACGGTGAAGAGCCGCTTGAACCGGGCTCGGGCGCGGTTCGCCCAGATCATGGGCCCCTACGTGGACTGAACCCACCTCCCGCGGGCCCACCGCCCGCGGACATGCGTCCCGGACTGGAACTCCCTACCGTCCCGGCGGTACAATGCGACGGTGCCTGCCAACCGCCGCATGACCTGTACTGAGTTTCTCGAGTCGTACGCAGACTATCGTGACGACGTGTTGCCCGACCTCGCGCAGCGACGGGCGGTCCAGACGCACCTCGGAGAGTGTCTGCGGTGCCGCCGCCTCGCTCAGACGCTGACCCGCGGCCTTGCGCTGCTCCAGAGCACGTTGGAGGACGTCGAGCCCTCGGCCCGCTTCCGGGACACGTTGGACGGACGGCTGCGGGCGCAGGTCGCCATTGGTCATCCGCTGGTTCCGACCAACGCCGGCGTCGCAGCTGCGCTGCTGGTCGCCACGGCGCTGGGGCTGGTGGTGGTCGAGGGCATCCTGCGGCGCGGCCATGAGGCCGAGGTGCCGGTGGCCGCGGCGCCGGCGCCCGCCTTCCAGCCCGCCCTGTCGAACGTGACCCTCCCCGCCTTTGCCCACTCCACGCTGGAATTCCACGGCGTGCACGCGCCCCTCGGCAGTTACGCGCTGTTCGCGCGGTAGTCAGCACCACCCCCGCTCTCTTTCTCTGCCCCCCGGCGACGGGTAAGTTCCGCGCACATGCCTTCCGTCACGCTCGAGCGGGCGTACGGCGGCCTCCGCACTGGCGAGATCGCCGCCGCCTACTGTCTCTCCGGCCCGGCCGACGTGCTCAAGGACGAGCTCGCGGACGCCATTACCGGTGCGGTCCTCGAGCCGAGCACGCGCGACTTCAATCTGGACGTGCGCGCCGCCGGCGACCTGGACGGCGAGGCGCTGCACGCCTTGGTCGAGACCCCACCGATGCTCGCCGAGCGCCGCGTGGTCGTGGTCCGTGGCATCGATCAGTGGCGCAAGAACGCGAAGGTGTGGGAGGTCGTCTCCCGGTACCTCGACCGACCGTCGCCATCGACGGTGCTGATTCTGGTCCACGCAGGCGATGCGATCCCCGATGCCCGCGCGACGCGAGGTGCGGTCCACGTGGAAGTCGGCCCGCTGAAGCCGGCCCAAACCGCCCGCTGGATCCAACGTCAGGCCAAGAACCTCGGCCTCACGCTCGAGGGAGATGCGGCGGAGCATCTCCTGGCGTGCGTGGGGGGCGACTTGGGGGTGCTCCAGCAGGAACTCGCCAAGCTCGGGGCAGCGTTGCCAGCCGGCGCGAACGTGACCGCTGCGGACGTCGGGGCCCTGGTCGGGGTCAACCGGGGCGAAACCGTGCATGATTGGGTTCAGGCCGTGCTCCAGCGGCAGCCGATCCGGGCCATCGAGTTGCTCGACGTCGTCCTGCGTCAGGGGAGTGTCACGGGGGTGCAGCTCGTGATGGCACTTGGGACCGCGCTGATCGGAGCACGCCTGGCGCGCGCCCTCGTCGATGCGGGGACCCCATGGAGCCGCCTGCGGGGAGCCGTGTTCGAGCGGATCAAGGCTGCCCGGCCGCCTGGCCTGCGACGTTGGGGGGATGAGGCGCAGAGTTGGACCGACGCGGCGCGCGCCTGGCCCGCCCCGGACCTGGACCATGCCATCGCGGCGGCGGCCGAAGCCGACCGCCGTCTGAAATCCACGACGATCAGCGACGAGCAGGGCATCCTCGTGACGATGCTGCTCACGCTGGCTGAACCGAGGGCTGCCACATGATGCGAGTGTTGGGGGGAGTCGTCGTTGCCATCCTCGTCACGGGCACACCCGCGGCTGCACAGCAGTTCACCGATTCGACGCTGCAGCGCGCCGTCCAGTTGATGACGGAAGGGCAGGGCGATTCCGCCCGGGCCTTGGTCCGGGCGCGGCTCGCCGCGACGTCCCGATCCGACTCCCTCTACCCGGAGGCCCTGTTTGCGGCCGGCCTGGTTGCCGAGCAGCTCGACAGCGCGCTCGCCGCGTTCCGCCGCGTGGGGATCGAGTACTCCGACTCCCACTGGGCCGACGACGCGCTGTTGCGCACGGCGCAACTCACGTTTGCGGCGCGGGACCTCGTGGCGTCCCGGCGGGCGACGGACCGTCTCCTGAGCGACTACCCGCTGAGCGAAGTGCGGGCGGTGGCCGCCTACTGGGCGGCGCGCGTCCGCCTCGAGCAAGGGCAGGTTGACGAGGCCTGCCCCTACCTGTCGCAGGCCGAGCGGGAAGCCGGCGAGGACGTCGAGCTGGCCAACCGCGCCCGCTACTACCTGCAGCGCTGCGCCGTACCGGTCGCCGACGCCGCGCAGGCCCCGCCGCCGAGCCGCGGCCGATTCGCCGTCCAGGTTGCGGCCGTCGGCACGCCGGCCGCGGCGGACGAGGTCATGCAGCAAGTGCACGCGGCCGGGTTCGAGTCGCGCGTCGTGCAAGAGGACGGGCTCTTCAAGGTGCGGGTCGGGCGGTTCCGTACCCGGCAGGAAGCCCAGCAGGCGCAGGCCGACTTGCGGCGCAAGCTGGGCGGGACGCCGTTCATCGTCGAGGAATCCCCGTGAGCCGGAACGCGGGAGGGGGTACCGATACCCCTCTCATGCAGCAGTACCTGGAGATCAAACGGCGTCATGCCGATGCGATCTTGTTCTTCCGTATGGGCGACTTCTACGAGATGTTCCACGACGACGCCCGCGTCGCGGCACGTGAGCTCGGGTTGACCCTCACCGCGCGGAACAACGGCGGGGCAGCAGATGTCCCCCTCGCCGGCGTTCCGGTGAAGGCTGCGACCGAGTACGTCCGGCGGTTGGTGAGCAAGGGATATCGGGTGGCGATCTGCGAGCAGGTCGAGGATCCTCGCACCGCCAAGGGCATCGTCCGACGGGAAGTCGTCGAGACCGTGACACCGGGTGCCGTCCTCGCGGAGGATCTCCTCGAGAGCGCCGCCAACAACTTCCTCTTGGCGGTGGCGCCGGGACGGCCCACCGGCCTTGCGGCGATCGACATCTCGACCGGCGAGTTCGTACTCGAGACGACGGCGCCGGAGGATCTGAGCGCCGCGGTGGCCCGCTACACACCTCGGGAAGTGGTCACGGTGTCAGGCCTGCCCGAGGCCGCGTTGCCGGAGCGAACGGCACGTACCGAACGCGAAGCGTGGGAGTTCGACGCGCGGCTTGGGTCGGAAGCGATCTGCCGGTGGTTCGCGCTCCACAGCCTCTCCGGTCTCGACATCACTGACGCGGACCAGCCGGCGCTCGCCGCTGCGGCCGCCCTGCTGCACTACGTGCGTGAGCTGCAGCCAGCTGGCCTTCCGCAACTGGCACGACCCAGCGTCCGGCGCGCCGCCGCAACCATGGTCATCGACGAGATGACGCGGCGGAATCTGGAACTCGTGGAGCCAATGCGCCCGGGTGACGAGAACACGACGCTCCTCGGGGTGTTGGACTGCACGCAGACCCCCATGGGGATGCGCCTGCTGCGACAGTGGTTGCTCGCCCCCTTGCTGGAACTCCCCGCGATCCGGGCACGACACGACGCGGTCGGCGTGCTCGTCGATGACAGCCGCGGCCGCGTTCGGGCGCGTGACGCACTCGATGGGGTGCGCGACCTCGAGCGGCTCACCGGCCGCGTTGCGACCCGGCGGGCCACTCCGCGTGACCTCGCCGGTCTGCGCGACTCGCTGCAGCGGCTGCCAGACGTCCTCAACGCCCTGGACGGTCTCAGCGGCCGCGATCGCAGCGCGGACCTCGAGCGGATTGGCGGTGTCTTCGATCTCTTGCCGGAACTCACCGGTCAGCTCACCGCTTGGTTGGCGGACCGTCCCCCACCGGTCCTCGGCGACGGCGAGACCATCCGCGGCGGCGTGGACGCGTCGCTCGACGAGCAGCGGGCTCTGCGCGACGGGGGCAAGGCGTTCATCGCGGGGCTCCAGGCACGGGAACGGGAGCGCACGGGGATCGGATCGCTCAAGGTCGGCTACAATCGCGTCTTCGGATACTACCTCGAAGTGAGCAAAGCCAATCGGCACCTCGTGCCGGCCCACTATGAACGGCGCCAGACGCTCACGGGTGCCGAGCGGTACGTGACGCCGGAGCTCAAGGAGTACGAGGCGAAGGTGCTGCAGGCTGAGGACCTGGCGTTGGAGCGGGAGCGGGTCCTCGTCGAGCAATTGTGCGCGGCAGTGCAGGAGCGCGTCACCCGCGTGCAGACCGTTGCTCGCGCCCTCGCGACGATCGACGTCCTGGCGGCCTTTGCCGAAGTCTCCGCACGCGAGAACTATGCCGGCCGGACCTGACGGACGAGCCCGTGCTCGACCTGCGGGAGTCGCGACACCCGGTGGTGGAGCGGCGCCTGCCGGCCGGCAAGTTCATTCCGAACGATGTGCTCCTCGACGAACGCCAGCGGGTGATTCTGCTGACCGGACCGAACATGGCCGGCAAGTCGACCATCCTCCGCCAAATCGGCCTCGGGGTCGTCCTGGCCCAGGCGGGCTGTTTCGTCCCGGCACGCGCCGCCACGATGGGGATCGTGGACCGGGTTTTCACCCGGGTGGGCGCGAGTGACAATCTCGGTCTCGGACAGTCCACCTTCATGGTCGAGATGAGCGAGACCAGCGCCATTCTCCATGCGGCGACGACCCGGAGCCTCGTGCTCCTCGACGAGATCGGCCGCGGGACCGCCACCTACGATGGCGTTGCCATTGCGTGGGCCGTCACCGAACACCTGCACGATCGGGTCGGCTGCAAGACCGTCTTCGCTACGCACTATCACGAGCTCACCCAGTTGACCGAGGAGCTGGCGCACGCCCGCAACTTCAACGTGGCGGTTCGCGAGGACGGCTATGCGGTGACCTTCCAGTATCGGCTGGAGCCCGGCGGCGCCGATCGGTCCTACGGCATCCACGTCGGACGGATCGCCGGACTCCCTCCGCAGGTGGTCGCGCGCGCCGAAGAGATTCTCACGATGCTCGAGGCGGGCCACCATGTCGCGGGTCGCACGCCGCCGGCTCGTCCGGACACCTCCCAGCTTGCCTTGTTCGTACCGGAGGCCCACCCGGTGTTGGATGTGCTGAAGACCTTGGACCCCGACCGCATGACGCCGCTCGAAGCGCTCGCCACGCTGAGCGAGTTGAAGCGGCGCGCGGAGGACACATGAAGACTTGGCAGGTAGTCGTTCTCGCCGGCACGCTCGCCGCATGTGGCGCGCCTGCACAGACCTCGGGGGACACCGATACGCTGGCGGTCAGCGGGTTCGAGCCACCGGTACTCACCAATCCGGATATTCCGGTTCGCTACCCGCCAGCTGCCTTCGCCGCGCGAACCGAGGGGACGGTCGTCCTGCGACTGTACGTCGATGCGGCCGGCGTGCTGCTCGCGGACTCCACGCGGGTGGCCGAGGGAAGCGGCGTACCGGCGCTCGACTCTGCCGCCGTCGCCGCCGTCCCGGCCATGCGCTTCGCCCCCGCCCTGCGCGAGGGTGTGCCCGTGGGCACGGCCTTCCTCCAGCCCATCCATTTCCGACATCCGGAATCCAGCGGGGGGGGGGGCGGGACGTGATGATGCCTGTGCATACGCGACCGTACGACCCGGGGCTCGAGACCATCGGCTGGACGCCACTCATCCGCCTCCACCGGGTCACCGAGGGGATCCGCACCCCCGTCTTCGGCAAGGCCGAGTTCTTCAACCCCGGTGGTTCGGTCAAGGATCGCATCGGGATCGCGATCATCGAGGACGCCGAGCGACGTGGCCTGCTGAAGCCCGGCGGCGTGATCGTCGAGGGGACCTCGGGGAACACCGGCGTCGGCCTCGCGCTCGCCGCCGCCGTGAAGGGCTATCGCTGTATCTTCACGCTCCCCGACAAGATGTCGAGCGAAAAAGTGCGGTTGCTGAAGGCGTTCGGCGCCGAGGTGATCGTGACGCCGACCGCCGTCCCGGCCGATCACCCCGACAACTACGTGATGAAGGCAAAGGCAATCGCGCGCGACACGCCCGGCGCCGTGCTGGCGAATCAGTTTTACAATCAGGTGAACCCCGAAGCGCACTACCAGACGACGGGCCCCGAACTCTGGGAGCAGACCGAAGGGCGGATCACCCACTTCATCGCGGCCCCCGGCACCGGGGGCACGCTGTCCGGAACGGGTCGATACCTGAAGGAGCGCAACCCGGCCATCCGGGTCATCGCCGGCGATCCGGAGGGGTCCGTGCTCGCGGGGTACTTCCACCACCACACGGTAGGCGAGGGGCATCCGTACAAGGTCGAGGGAATCGGCAACGACAAGGTCCCGGAGACGCTGCACGTCGACGTGATCGACGAGTTCCGCACCGTGAGCGATTCCGAAGCGTTCCAGCTAGCGCGCCGACTGGTGCGCGAGGAGGGACTGCTGGTGGGCGGGTCCACGGGCCTCAACGTGGCCGTCGCCCTGAGTGTGGCCCGCGAGGTGAACGACCCGGACGCGTGCGTCGTCGTGCTCCTGTGTGACACGGGCGAGCGATACCTTTCCAAGCTGTTCAACGACGAGTGGCTCCGGGAGCACCAGTTGCTCCCGTCGGATCGGCTCGTCGCGCGAACGCTGATCGAGCACAAGGAACCGGACGCCCCACCGCTCGTGACCGTGGAGGCCACGAACACCGCTCGTCAGGCCCTCAACCTGATGACCACCTACAACGTCTCGCAGCTCCCCGTGGTCGCCGCGGGAGAGAGCGTCGGATCCGTGTCGGAAGCCAGCCTGATGGCCAAGGCAATCGGGACTCCGTCGTCACTCGACCGGCCGGTCCGGGAACAGATGGAGGCCCCCTATCCAGTGATCGACATCGATGCGCCGCTCGATCGGTTCAGTGCCACGCTCTCGCGCGAGACACCGGCCGTCCTCGTCCAGGAGAACGGGACACTGCGCGGGATCGTGACGCGCTACGACGTGCTGCACCACATGCAGGGGCTCCGATGACCGGAACGTTCCACCTCTCTGCCGAATCGACCTTTGCCGCCGCGCATACGCTCCCGGGCGTGGACATGTGCGCCCGCATGCACGGTCACAATTGGCGCGTGCGGATCACCGTCCGGATTGCCGCGTCCCGCCTCGATGGCCACGGCATGGGAGTGGATTTCCGCGATCTCGAGCGATACGCACAGGAGGCGGTGGCGGACTTCGAGCACCGCTACCTGAACGAGTTGCCGGTCTTCCACGATCGGCCGCCCACCGCGGAGACGATTGCGCGGGTGGTGGCTGAGCGCGTGACGGCGGCACTCGCCGCTCATCCCTCTGGGGCCACGATCGCCGAGGTCGAACTCTGGGAGATGCCCCAGTACAAGGTGACCTACCGCCCGTGACGCGCATCGTGGTGGTCACGGGCGGATCCACACCCGAGCGGGATGTGGCATTCGCGGGGGCGGCGCAGGTCGTGCGCGCGTTGCGGGCGCTGGAGTACGCGGTGACGGTCGTGGACACGACGGCGGGTGTGCTCGACGCCGAGATGGAAGCGCGGATCCTGCAGCCGGCGGTGGGCCGGGAACCCCCGTCCCCCGACCGCCTCGCGGAGCTCGCACGGCTGGAACTCGGTCCGCGCTTGGTGGAGCTGCCACCGTTGCGTCAAGCGGATCTCGTGTTCCCCGTGCTCCACGGCGAGCAGGGTGAGGGGGGCGCGCTGCAGGCGCTGTTCGAGCTCGCGGGCATCTCGTACGTCGGCAGCGGCCCGCTGGGCAGTGCCCTCGCCATGGACAAGGACGTCGCCAAGCGCCTGTTTCGCGATGCCGACATCCCAACGGCGGCCTGGGTAATGTGGCCGACCGACGCGGCCGCGATCGCCGCGCTTGGCCTGCCATGCGTCGTCAAGCCAGTGAAGGTGGGCTCGACGGTCGGCCTGACCGTGGTCCGGGATCCACACGCGGTCCCCGCCGCAGCATCCCTCGCTGCCACGTTCGACGATGCAGTGATGGTGGAGGCGTTCGTGCCGGGGCGGGAGTTCACGGTGGGCATCCTCGGCGACCGAGCGCTGGCGGTCGGGGAGATCATCCCGGCGCATGAGATCTTCGACTACGAGTGCAAGTACACGCCCGGGCTCACGCAAGAGGTCTTTCCGGCGGAAATCCCGGCGTCGCTCACCACCACGCTGCAGGATCTCGCGCTGCGCGCGCATCGCGCCCTCAAGTTGCGGGATTTCTCCCGGATCGATTTCCGGGTAGCGGCCGACGGCGTGCCGTACTGCCTCGAAGCGAACACGCTCCCGGGTGTGACCAGCACGAGCCTGCTCCCCCAGTCCGCCGCGGCTGCCG
>JAOUDR010000241.1 GCA_029859185.1 Gemmatimonadota bacterium | reverse complement strand
ACCTCGGCTCCATCAACCTGAGCCGCTTCGTGAAGCAGGGCGACGTCGATTGGGACGGGTTGCGGCGGGCCGTGCACCTGTGCACCCACTTCCTCGACAACGTGATCGACGCCAACCGGTACCCGCTGCCGGAGATCACGGAGTTGGCGCAGACCATCCGTCGGATCGGACTCGGGATCATGGGGTGGGCGGACCTGCTCGTCCGGCTGGGTGTGTCCTACGACTCGGCCGAGGCCGTGGCGTTGGGGCGGAAGCTGATGCAGTTCATCGACGACGAGGCCAAGGTCGAGAGTGAGCGCCTCGCGACGCAGCGCGGGCCGTTCCCGGCATGGGCGGAGAGCATCTGGGGGCCGGACGCGACGTGCGCCCGCGACGCCGCGGGGCATCGCATCCGCCCGATGCGCACCCTGCGGAACTGCAACCTGACGACCGTGGCGCCGACCGGCACGATCTCCATCATCGCGGGCTGCGCGTCGGGGATCGAGCCACTGTTTGCCGTCGCGTTCATGCGGAATCAGGCGGGCGTGCTGATGCCCGACGTCAACGAGGATTTCGTGCGGATCGCGAAGCGCGAGGGGTGGTATTCCAGCGACGTGATGCGGCGGATCGCGGAAGAGGGACACATCCACTTCGACGAGGTCCCCGCCAAATGGCAGCGGGTCTTCGTCACCGCGCACGACGTGACGCCGGAATGGCACATCCGCATGCAGGGTGGCTTCCAGGAGTACACCGACAGCGCGATCTCCAAGACGTGCAACTTCCCCAACGGCGCGACCGAAGACGACGTCCGCCAGATCTACGAGCTCGCCTTCGAGCTCGGATGCAAGGGCGTGACGGTGTACCGCGATGGCTCGCGGGAGATGCAGGTGTTGTCCACGGGCACCACGGCGAAGAAGGTCCAGGAGCAGGGCGCCGCGGCCGGCCCGCGGAGCAGCGAGGCCGAAGCCCGGGCCGCGGCGGATCTCAAGGCCACCATCGCCGAGTTGGAGTCGGAGCTGGGGCGTACCCGGAAGCAGTTGCACGAGGTGGAGTCCGAGAATCTGCAGCGCCGCCAGAAGCGTTCGCGCCCCGAGTTGTTGCGCGGGACGACACGGCGCGTGGAGACCCCGCTCGGGACCATGTATGTCACGATCACCGAAGATGACCGCCATCAGCCGTTCGAGATCTTCATGTCGCTGGGGAAGGCCGGGGGCGCGCTGATGGCGGATGTGGAGGCCATCGGTCGACTCATCTCCCTCGGGCTGCGGTCCGGAATCCCGATTGCCGAAATCCACCGGCAGCTGCGTGGTATCTCGTCCGACCGGGTGACCGGCCTCGGACCGAGCAAGGTCCTGTCCGTGCCGGACGCGATCGGCATCGCCATCGAGCGGTGGATGCATGAGAAGCAGGGGGTCCAGCAGGATCTGCTCGAGACGCCAACCGCGGCGGAGTCGGTAGCGGTTGCGCGGCCGCAGGCTGCCGGTCCGGGCGGCGAGATGCCGGAGGCGGGGAGCTACGACGCGGAGCAACATGTCGGCGCCTGCCCGGACTGCGGCTCGCAGCTCGAGTACGCCGAGGGCTGCGTCAAGTGTCACGTCTGCGGCTACAGCGAGTGCGGCTGAGCTGAGCCGCGAAGCTCGTCTGAGCAGCAGGGCGGGGGCGGCGGCGGTGCCGCCCTCGCTCGTTTCCGGGCGCATCATCGCGGCGTGGACATGGCTGCGCACCAATCTCACGGGCATTACTTTGTGGCATGCGACGGCTGACCGGCTATCTCCGTACACTGCGTGACGAACGACGCGCCCTCGGCTGGCGGGGCCTGTTTCGCACGCGCGGATGGAAGCTGGTCGCGGTGGTCGTCGCGTACTACCTGGTGCGCGACGTGTTGTTGTACCTCGTCATCCCGCTCGGCGTCGCGGCGGGATTCACGCGCTGACGCGGGGGGAGTCCATGCCGAAGCTCTGGGCGCGCGTCCGACACACCGGGCCCACGGTCTGCGCCGGGGTGCCTGGTACGTCGTCGTCAACGACTCGAAGCCCACGATCGTGTTCCTCGACGTGAATCTGAAGAACATCGCGATGGATCGCTCGCTGGTGGACTTGCGGGACGAGGCGCCCTCGATGTGGAGCGTGGTGCAACGCGAGTCGGAAAAGCCGGTGACGGCGCGGCGCGAGAGTTGGGTGGACCTCAATCTGACGTACGGTGTCTGCCCCCAGTGCCGGCACCGCACGAATCTCACCGAAGGCACGGCGAGCGCTCCGTGCAGCAATTGCGGCGGGACGTTCCCGATCGACTGGGTCCACCCCTGCTGAGCCCCCGTGGGCGGGCGTCTCGCACGCCCGCCCACCGCATTTCGCGCACGGTATATTCCCGCGCATGACCATCCAACGCCGACCGACGATCACCGCCCGCGTAGGGGACGTTGCCGTAGGATCGCGGCATCCCGTCGTCGTGCAGTCGATGACCAACACGGATACCGCCGATGTCGCGCGCACGGTCGAGCAGGTCCAGGCGCTTGCCGAGGCGGGAAGCGAACTGGTTCGCATCACCGTCAACAACGAGGCCGCCGCCGCCGCCGTGCCGGAGATCGCCGCGCGGCTCGCGGACCGCGGCGTCACGGCCCCGCTCATCGGCGACTTCCATTACAACGGTCACCAGTTGCTCCCACAGTTCCCGGACTGCGCCCGTGCCCTGGGCAAGTATCGGATCAATCCGGGCAACGTGGGCGCCAAGCGCCGGGACGAGAACTTCCGCACGATCGTGGAGGTCGCAAAAACGCACGAGAAGCCAATCCGCATCGGCGTCAATTGGGGGTCGCTCGACCGACAGCTGCTGACGGACAGGATGGATGCGAACGGCCGACTTGCTCACCCGCGGAACGCCCGCGACGTGATGCTCGACGCCATGGTCGAGAGCGCGATGCGATCGGCCGAGTTGGCGGAGACCATTGGATTGTCCCACGACCGCATCATCCTCTCGGCCAAGATCTCGCGGGTCCTGGATCTCGTAGACGTCTACCGCCTGCTCGCGGCCCGGTCCGACTACCCCCTGCACCTGGGGTTGACCGAGGCGGGGATGGGGTCCAAGGGCATCATCGCCAGCAGCGCCGGCCTCGCGATTCTGCTCGCCGAGGGGATCGGCGACACGATCCGGGTCTCGCTGACCCCCCGCCCCGGCGGAGATCGCACGGAGGAAGTCCGGGTGGCCCAGCAGGTGCTGCAGACCATGGATCTCCGCAGCTTCAATCCCCAGGTCACGGCGTGCCCCGGCTGCGGGCGGACGACCAGCACGTTCTTCCAGGAGATGGCCGAGGAGATCCAGCAGTACCTGCAGCAGCAGATGCCCGTCTGGCGGGCCAGCCACCCCGGCGTCGAGACCCTGAGGGTGGCGGTGATGGGCTGCGTCGTGAACGGTCCGGGAGAGTCGAAGCATGCTGATATCGGCATCTCGCTTCCCGGAACGTTCGAGGAACCCAAGGCTCCGGTCTACATGGATGGCGAGTTGCTCCGGACGCTCCGTGGTGACACGATCGTGCAGGAGTTCATCGAGATCCTCGATGACTACGTGGAACGCCGGTTCGGGCATGCGGCGGTGCCGCACGGCTGAACACACGAATCCACACGGATTCCACGCGGGTGCCGTCCGTCGACTGGCCGGCAAGACCCTCCACGGAGGGCGGATGACCGCTTTCTCCACACGCCGTGTGTATTGTGGAAAACGCGCACCCACATGTTCACTGTTCGTGGTCGTGGCGCTGCTTGCGACGATGGTCGAAGCGGCATCCGGTCAGGTGGATGGTGCGGTTCGAGGGACCGTGCGCGATGCGGCTTCCGGCCGCGGTATTCCAGCGGCCACGGTGACCATCAGCCCGCTGAACCGTCAGGTCATGACGGATTCCGGGGGACGCTATGCGGTACGGGTGCTGCGACCCGGCCGATACCGCATCCTGGCCCGGGCGGTTGGGTACGCGCCGGCGACCCAGGATACGGTGGAGGTCCGCGGAGGACAGACGACCGTGGTGGATCTGGTGCTCCGCTCCGAGGCGGTGGCGCTTCCGGGGATCGTGGTGGAGGCCCAACCGGACCCGGTGCTCGATCCGCGGGTGGCTGCCACCGCACGGACGATTACCAGGGAAGAGCTTCGTGACCTGCCGGTGTCCACGCTCGCAGAGGCCGTGGCCATCCAGCCCGGCGTCGTCGGCGGATCCTATCGGGGCGGACGGGTAGGGCAGGAGCTCTACATCCTCGATGGCCTGGGTATCAAGAACCAACTCGATGCCTCCGGCGGGGCACTCGGTCTGCGGATTCCCACCGCGGCGCTCGAGGAAGCCACGGTGATTACCAATGGCTTTTCCGCGCGGTACGGACAGGCGCTTTCCGGCATGGTGAGTGCCGTCACGCGGGATGGCCCCGACCGGTTCGAAGGAGGTGCCACCTACGAGACGGACCGCCCGCTGGGGGACGGGGGTGACTATGGACTCGATCGGGTCGTGGCCTTGCTCGGCGGGCCCCTGCTAGGTGGAGCCACGTTCCTCGCGGTGCTCGACGCGGCTGCCCGGATCGATGCGGATCCGGTCAACGCGCCGCCGCCCGAGGATCCGCTGGATCCGCGCGCCGCGCGGCCCTGGATGTTGCCCCACAACTCCGGCGAGCGGTTCGACGCGTTTGCGAAGCTCACGGTCCCCTTCGGATCGCGTCATGTGCTGCGGCTGTCCTACGTCTCGTCGGCGGAGCGCCGCCAGCTGTTCGATCCCGTCGTGAAGTACGATCCGGCCCAGCGGGCGGGGCAGGAGATCACCGGGCGGCTCGGATTTGCCCACTATCAGTACGGCGGGACGGGGGACGTCTCGGGGGCGGGGATCGTGGACGTTCGCGTCGGGCTGTTCGAGAAGGAGGCCGTGCGCAGCGTGCTGCTCGACGATCCGTCCTACCGGTTCGGGGCGTTCTCCTTTGGGGGATTCGATTTCGCGGGCCGAGACCTCGCTCGCGCCCGGGACTCGAGTGCGGCCGAGGTCGCCGTATCCGGATTCGTCGATCCGATGCCGACGTCGAGCGCGCCGTGGGGTGTCCCGGCGTTCTTCTACACGGCGCCGACCCGTGGTGAACTTGCGTGGAACCGGTACCGGGAGGCGCGGATTCGGGTGGACGGGTTCGTGGGGCGCGGCGCGGCCACGGATGTGCGGGTGGGGGCGGAGTATGTCGCGCAGCGGGTGGAGACGTTCACGCGGCTCGAGGCGTTTCGAACGGTCATGGAAGGTGCCCCTGCCGCCCGGACCACCGCCTTCTCCCCGTTTTCGGCCGGCGCCTACGCCGAGCTGCAGCAGCGGTGGTCGGACGTGACCGTCACGGCCGGTCTGCGGGGGGACGCGTTCGATGCGCGCGGCGGCGGGACG
>JAOUDR010000240.1 GCA_029859185.1 Gemmatimonadota bacterium | reverse complement strand
CGGAACAGGCCAGGATGCACGAGCAAGCCAAGAGCCATGCCAAGCGGGGGTGCAGGGTCATGGTCGGATGGTGAATTCCCGGACTCCCGTGGTTGACGATCGGGCATCGTCGAGGAGTGCATCGAGGTACCAATAGTACCGATTGCCGGACTTGAGGTCGACGCCACGCGGCAGCACGAGGCTCGTGTCGGACGTCTCCGCGGTCCACACCACGTCCCCATTCTCGTCAGTGACGGTCAGAACGTAGTGCGCGTTGTGACCCTCGCTCCGCCACAGGAAGATCAGGCTGTCCGTAGTTACCGGAGTCTTCTCGGCCGGCATCACGGCGCTGAATTGTCGTACACCTTCCGTGCCTGGTCCGCGGGTGGCCATTCCGTCGGGGCGCGTTCCTTGCCCCGGGAGGAGAACGAACAGGGCCACCGCAGCGGCGGCCGCAGGAATCGTGATAGCGATCCAGCGGCGTGGCCTCGGATCCGCGGTGAGTGCCGCCGCTTCGGCTACATCCCGGCGGCAATCTGCACACGCGACGAGATGTTGCTGCGCCGCTCGATGTTCCTCCGCCGAGGCCTCGCGAGCCAGGTAAGCGGCAATGAGTTCAGGGCTGAGATGCTGAGGGTCCGTCAAGGACACATCCTCTTTCCGATAATGGTGTTCCGTCTCTTCCTATGAAACGGATATGGCAGCCTGGAGGTGCGCCGGTTCATGGCTCCGAAATGCCACGGGCCTCCAGCCCGTCTTTGAGCCGGGCCAGGACGGCCGTCAGCCGACGATGCACCTGAAAGCGTGAGCGCAAGCCAATCATCTGGCCGATCTTGTTCAGCGGTACGTCATCCTCGAACCGCAGCGTCAGGAGCAGTTGATCGGCGACATCGAGTTTCGCTACAACATGCCTGAGAGCCGTCCGCCGTTCCTCTCTCAGGACCTCCGCATCGGGATGGGGACGTTTTCCGTCCCCCATTTGCTCCAAATCGATCTCTGCGGCAACGAAGTCCACCAAGTTGCGTCTCGCGACATGTTCCAGGGCCTGGGCCGGGCTCGACTCCTGCTCCGCTTGAAGACGGCCATGAGTGTGACGGTGGTAATCCACGCACAGCCGGCGCGCGACCACGACCAACCAGGTGGTGAACTTTCCCCGGCCGTCTGCCGCGAAGGCACGGAGCCGGCGACATCCATCGTCACGGAGCTGGTCCAGAATAAAGGCGTAGCGATCCATGGCGCCGTCATGACTCGGCGCGGTCCTTCGGGCGACCTTGAGCAGGAGCGTGCTGTACTCGTGGAGGAACGCCGCCCACGCGTGACCGCGGGTCACATCGTCGGATGCGGCGAGCACGCCAGCCAGCTGGGGTGGAACGAATGTGGACACCTGCGACCGCCCGGGGGTCATCACTGCATTCCGAATCTACACTCCGTGAGGAGATCGTAAACATGTCATGAGAGAATCTTCAGTGACAGGCGAGGTGCGCGGCGCCGGGCTGGGTGTCGGAGTGACGAGGCGGACGGGCGGTCCCGCAAGGGACCGCCCGTACCGGTTCCAACGCTGGTGCTCCCTGCTCAGCTAGTGCAACGAGATCTGGGTGTTGTCCTTGACACCGGTATTCCCGTTGTACGTCCGATTCCAATGCGCACTGAAGGCGGCGTCGGCGCCACCGGCCAGCACCAGTGTCCCATGGGCGCGATACCCGAAGGCGTTGGCGTTCGACCGACCGGCGCGGAAGCCGAAGTTGTCGGTGTACACGAGCTCAGACACTCCGGCCGCCAGCGGCTCATAGATCTCGAGTAGATCGCAGCCACTGAAGCCAGGGAACGGCCACACCGTCGTCCTGACGTCCTTTCCCTGAGCGAGCTCGAGAGTCCCTCGGTCGCCGGGAAGGGCGACCTCATGCATCGGCACGATATCGAACTCGAAGGTACCATTGCAGAAATCACGGGGGTCGATACCGATGAACACGAACGTCCCATCTTCCTCGTCGGTCCAACCGACGGCCACCGACGTTTCACCACGCATCACGATCCCCGATTGTGCCGGCGCGTGGTTGATGGCGAACGCGGGAGCCACTGCGGCGGCGTCCGAATCCGTGGACGAAGTAGGCTGCTCGTTGCAGCCGACGATTAACACGGCCCCCAGAGCGAGTGAACAGGCAGTGGTACGCACGAGCACCTCCTGAGCAGATGTGTCTGGAAAGAACGCCGAGACGGCTCGATCGACAGCAGCGGATAGACCGCCGCTCGATCTGTTTCCATGACACGGATGTGCTCGGTGGGACGTGCGCACCGTGGTGCCCAGCACCCGCCACACTCACGGTGCTCAATGCGACGGCGAGGGCAGGTAGCGCGACGCACGACAGGAAGGGCGAATCGCACCGACTGCGGCCCGCCTAACGTCCCTGCGTTTGAGCTGCGGGCGCTTGTTTCCAGGCGCGCGCTATCAGTTGGATCTACTCGCATCTATCAAGGCGCGTGTATCAACGCCACCCGCCGCGCCCGTCAGCTCCTAACGCGTGTTAGGCGCCACCCCGCCCCTGCTTGCACCGAACAGCTACCCAATGCGGTGGCGCTCTAGAGCCTGGAAAGCAGGACTAGCAACATTGCAGATACGAGGCCTGCAACGACAGTCCGGATTCGGTTCCATCGGTTCCAGCGCGGTTCGAAGTCTGCGCGAGCCGCCCGCTGGCTGCTTTCATTCATGGAGTCGGCATTGAGAGTTTGCAGCTTGTTGTTGAGCGGGACGTTGATCGCGACGGTCGGCAACTGGACGCCGAGAAGGTAGGCGAGCGAGGCAACGATGACTAAGACACGCCCGGTGCGATCCAGTTGCCCCATCCCAAGTGCAGCGGCAGTCACCAAAGTCAGAACTGACCCAACCCACACCAACATGAATGCCGGCTGGTTGTTCTGGATGACGCGATCGATCGCTTGAAACGCTCGGATGAACTCCCGGTCACCTAGGGCCTTCATGCCCGGCATCGCTACCACTGCAAATGCAAACAGGAAGCCTGCCACCAGGGAGCAAAGGAAGGCAGCCAGGATCAATGCAATCTCAAAGAGCCCCATGCTTCCTCCACGCTCTGTCAGTCCGTAAACGCACCATCCGCAGCTACCGGATGGCGTCGTGTCAGGTCCCGGCAAAGGCCCGTAGTCGGGACTATACTCCGCAGCACAGGGTGGCGCCTAACGTTTGAGCTCAGCCGCCTGCGAAGGCTGGCGAAGCCAGCCGTAGCGGGTCGGCTGGAGCGAAGGGTTAGGCGTCGCCATGGTGGGGCTCCAAGGGCGTCATGCGCTGTCGCTTAGCAGATAGCCTCTTTGCGCGTACGGGAACTTGGCCAGCTCGGCGTTGGCGGCTGAATCCGCGATGAAGTACGCCCGGACCTCGGCAATACGGCCGTCTCGCATGACGTACCACTCGGTGCCTCGCGCCATGAGCCGGAGCTTGCTTCCCGGAGGGGTCCACAGGCAACTCCATTCGTTGACGACTTCGTCGCCGCTGGCAATGATCCGATCGATGGACCAGAATGGATCCAGCGCATGTTTGTACTTTCGCCAGTAGCGGGCGAGATGCTCCGCGCCAGTAATCGGTAGAAACGATGGGGGCAAGAAGTAGTGACAAACGTCTGGCCCGAGCGTGCTTAGCAGATCGTCGAGCTTGCCCGTGTTGCAACCGTCAAAGTACTTGCGGACAACCGCGATGTTTGCGGCTTCGATGTCGTTCATCTCGACCTCCCAATGTATGGACCGCGACCGTGACGCCTGACGTTCCGGAAATGAGCTGCGAAGCGCGGCGCCGCTCCCGCTGCCGGTCACGGCGCGCCGCAGTGCGGCGCCGCGCTTCGGCAGCTCCATTTCCTGGTTAGGCCGCAGCGGAACACGGACGTCACAGTCATCGTTGTTGCACCTCCCGAATCACGTCGCGAATAGCACGGATTACCACGAGGGGATCGTCGAGTTGAAGGTGATGGCCGCTCGGTGCATCAGTGACGACGCGGCCACGAGATGAGAGACGGGCCAGATCGCTCATGTGGTCCGCCTTCTCTCGCCGCCACTCGTCGAGCGACACCCCAGGCGGCGCGCTGCCCGGCACCGCAGCGATAACGATCAGTGGCGTTCCGCCCAGTGGCTGAGGGGTCTCGCGGCGGCGCGCGTAGATCGCAGCCAGTTCGTCCGGGAGATAGTCCTGCTGGTTCGCGAGGCAGGCAGGGTGGCGCAGCGCCCACAGGTGGTATTCCTGATCGCGCGCTGGGAGCTTATCGAATGGGACCTCAACTGCCGAGGCCGCCGCAGCGGCTCGGCAGGCTTCGAGTGCCGGTCCCGTCGCTTGCGAAGGAGGACTCTCCGCGAGGGAGCGCACGGGCGGAACGGGGCGCCCGGTAGCCAGGGTCCGCATCTGGACGAGGCTCCCCCGGTATCCCAGTCGTGCATCTTCGTGCGTGGGATCCACGAGCACCATGCCCACCACGTTGTGTGGTCTTTGCTCCTGAAATACCCTTACGACGAGCGCCCCCACTGAGTGCCCTACGAGCACATACGCAGGCTGTTCACCGGCATTCGCGAGCAGCAGATCGAGTTCCGCGGCTTCCTGGTGGAGCGTTCTTGGCTCGGGGCCGGGATCGCTCCAGCCAGTACCAGCGCGGTCGTACGAGCACACTCGCGCCGACTCCGCGACGGCGGGCTGGACAAGACCCCAGTCTACAGCGAAGTCCCCGTCCCCAGCGCTGAGCACGACCGTTGGCCGCCCTGGTGATCGTGTACCAGTGCAATACGTGTGAAGCCGATAGCCGCCCACGTCGACCAGCCGCCCCAGAGGTGGAAGGTCAGGGCGATCGGCCGTGGCCGGTGATTGCGCGACAGCGTGTGCTGCAAGCGGAATACTGAGAGCGAGCGCAATCACCGCTGGCAGAGCGCCGCTAGGGTGGAGCGGTTCCAGCATGCATTGTCTCCTCATTACGTGATTACGTGTATGCTGTCCTGCGGCCTAACGCCCCGGTTCAGCGGCGGCGCGCAGCACCGTCCGCTACAACCGGTTGTTAGGCCGACCAGCGGGGCGAACTCGAGCGCGCCGCTCGCACCACGATGATCGACCCAATCATGCAGATCGAGTAGACTGGGCCGAGGATCGTGACAAGGCCTTGCTGGTCTACCTTGAGAAATGTGACGCTGATGGCGATTGCCCAAAGAAGCAGGATAGAGAGTTCGTGTTTCATGTCGTCTCCATACTAGGAGGGCGGCCGAACACCGGGTTGGGCCGCAAGGGCGCATCCCGTCACGCTCAGCTGACATCGGTATGTCCGTTCACATCGCTCGCCCTCGACCATGACCAGGGATCACCCCGCTCACGGATGTACCTACGAACTACGTACCCCCAGGGGATGGCGAGC
>JAOUDR010000239.1 GCA_029859185.1 Gemmatimonadota bacterium | reverse complement strand
GGGGCAGAGGGGCAGAGAACGAGGGTCGCGCACCTTCCTGCCGCTCTGCCGTGGGGCGCGGGGAGGGGCGGCTGGGCTGCCGTAGGGTGCGGGGGTGAGCAGCCGGGCTGCCGTGGGGCGCGGGGATGGGCGGCTAGATCTCCCAGTTCGACAACAGCACCGCCCCCGGAGCGAGATCCGGCTCCGCGTACCCCACCAACGTCATCCGCAGGTCCGTCCAGCGCACCGCGTAGCCTCGGTCGATCAAGGCGGCATACGCGTCTGTGAACCGTCCCTGACACCGGACCGCCACCCGCCCGATACGCAGACGTCGCGAGACCGACTCGACGCCCTGGATCAAGGCCAGGAGCACGGCGGGGGTGGGTGCGAAGAGCTTCAGCACGCGCAGCTCATCCGCCCGGCGCGCCTCCGCCAGCGGCGCGGAGTGCCACATGGCAAATCCCCGCACGACCCCGCCCTCGGTGACCACCACCGTGTCCCCGAGCTTGAGTTCGGCGGTGAGTGCGATCTCGCGCGTGAAGTCGTAGCCGGGGGCCGCGGCCTGGAGGCAGATGCGGCACCCGGCGACCAAGGCGGCCCGCTCCTCCTTCCCGACCTGGCTCAGCACGATGGCCGCGCCCCGCGTGACCCCGGACGGGACGTCACGTCCCAGCGTAATGGTCAGGCACCCCGGAAGAAACCCGAGCCTGCTGTAGAACCCGATGTTATCCACGGTACGGGGCATGGTCTCGAGCCCGAGTGTGGTGACCCGAGCATCACGCAGCCGGGTGATCGCCTCCTGCACGATCATCCGTCCCAATCCGAGGCCTTGCTGGTCCGTCCGCACGGCAAGCGGCCCCATCCATCCCTCAGTCCCCGACCGATGCGCCACGTTGAACGCCACCAGAGACTGCTCCGCGTCACGCCACAGCATGGCGCCGTCGCCGGCGTCCTGCACCGCGTACATCCAGATGTCGGGATTGAGGGGCGGAACCCGAACCGCTCCCATCCCATCCCGACGGTACCGTTCGGTGAACGCGTCCGCGAACAGCCGGTTGAGCGCCGGAATGTCCGCGGCGGTCACTGCATGGGGACCATGCATCTGGGAGCTCGGTGAGGAAAGCGTCATCAGGAGAATGAGTACCCCCGGGGACCTCCGTTCGGCCAGTCCCGGGGCGCGCGCCCGCTCTGCGCCGCGGTCACGGCCTCAAGCGGCGTCACGCTCCACATCCGCGGGAGCCTCGCGCACCAGTGCCGCCCCCGTCGCCGGATCCACGCTGAGGCGCAACACCCGGTCGACGCTATCCCGCACGGATTCGATGTGCGTGATCAGGATGACCTGCGGGAACCGGTCAGCCAGCCGACGGAGCAACGCAATGACAAGCTCACGCCGCTGCTCGTCGAGCGAGCCGAAGATCTCGTCGAGCACCAACAGCGAGAGGGGCTGGCCGGCCCGCTCCGCCACCATCTGACTGATCGCCAGGCGCAGCACCAGGTTGGCGACGTCTTCCTCGCCCCCGGAAATCACCGGCCGCGGCTCACCTTCCTCGAGCAGGAGGATCCGGTACTGGTCGTCCAGCTCGATCTCGTGGTACCGCCCTTCGGTGAGGTCGGCGAGAAACACGGAGGCCAACTCGGCCAACTCCGGGCGGAGCTGCGCGTTCAGTTCGGTGCGCAGATCGCCGAACGCCCCGTCGAGCTCCTCGTGCACCCGCAGCTCCGTGCGAAGGCCCTCCGCTCGGGCAGCCTGCCGCTCTCGCTCGGCCAGGCGGCGGCTCACCGCATCCTGGGTGGCGCGGGCCGTCCGCAAATCGGACTCCCGCATGCGCCAGGTGAGCTCGGCCTCCTGCACGGCCGTCTGGGCCGCCTCGTACGCGACACGGGCGGTCGCGTACCGTTCCTCGCTGAAGTCCAGCTCCGCGATCCGCTGGTCCAGGTCCTTGAGTCCCGTCTCGCGGACCGTCAGCTCCTGGTCCGCCGCTTCCGCCTCCCCAACGAGTACCTCGGCACGTTCCGACTTGACGCGGAGTACCGCGGCCTGCTGCAGGATCGGTTCACGTTCGGTCAGGAGGTCGCGCAGTCGATCGTGTCGCCCGACATCGTACGCGTCCGGCAGCCGCGCGATGTCGGCCTCGAGGGCCGCGATGGCCGCGGTTACCTGCGTCCGCTCGGCCTGGACCTCAGCCGCCTCGTTCTGGCGGGCCCGCACGGCCGCCAGCGCTTCGTTGGCCTGCTCCGCCACCGTCCGCGCCTCGACCGTGCCCGCGTTGGCCTCGTGGACCGCTTCCGGCTCCTCCGCCAGCTGCTCGACCCGCTGCGCGTAGAACTTGCCGTTCAACTCGATCTCCTCGAGCTGGCGCTCCAGCGCGTGCAGTACCGTCTCGTACTCCTCCCGCAGCGGCCGGCTACAGGTGGGGCATGCCCCGTCGGCTCCTGCCGCGACGATGCGGCGCCGGTCCTCCTGGAGCGTCTTGTATTGCGCCCGCAGCTGCTCGCGTTTGGTCTCGGCATCCTGCCGGTCGCGCACCCACTGGGTCCGCGCCTGCTGTGCCGCGTCCTCCCGCTCCCCCTGCACCTGTCGGGCGGCCTCGAGCGCGGCCCGGGCCGCGGTCTCCTCCTGCGCCAGATCTGCGAGCCCGGCGGCACGGCGCCGCAGGGACGCTTCCTGCTCCCGCTTGACCCCGAGCTGCCCCAGCAGCTCGCGCCGCCGCCCGGCGGCACGCCCTTCCGCCTCGAGCCGCGCGAGTTCCGTACGGAGTGCCGGGACATCTGCCACCTGGGGCTCGAGCTCCCGCAGCGCGGTCTGCGCGCCCAGGGCCTCCGCCATCTCGCGATCGATCCGCTCGAATTCCCGTCGCGCCTCGTCGACCCGGCTCTCCGCTACGCGCCGGTCGCCGTCCAACGCCAGCACGGACTCGCGCAAGCGGGTCATGGCGGTCCAGGCCGGCCCTTCCGCCTCCCGCTGACGGAGGGCCGCGGCCCGTCCGGCCTCCGCCTCGCTGAGCGCGACCTCCGCCGCCGCCACGCGCGCCACCGCGTCGTCGCGCTCACGTTCGAGGTCGGTGGCATCCCCGAGCCCCTGCTCCAGCCCCTGGAGCTCGCCCTTGAGACCAGACCGCACCTCGCGCAGGCGCGCCTGGGCCACGCGGAGTCGGTCGTAGCCCAGCAGGCGGGAGAGGAACCGGCCACGCTCGGTTCCCCCGAGGGACGCCATGACCGCAAGTTCTTTCTGCCCGGTGAAGTACGTGTTGAAGAACTCGTCGCGCTGCATGCCAAGGAGCTGCTCGACCCGCGCGGTCACCTCCTGCGCGCTGTTGGCGACCGGCGCGTCCGCGTGATCCACGACGAGCGTCGCGTCGTAGAGCGTGCGGGTGATGTGGTAGTCATGGCCGCCGAGTGTGAACTCGACCTCGACGCGAACGGGCGACCGCGCGGGCGCCCGGTTGAACCGGATCGTATCGCGGTTGCCCCGCACCGCGGGCGTCCCGTAGAACGCCCACGCCAGGGCCTCGAGCAGCGTCGTCTTCCCGGCCCCGTTGGGACCGATGATCCCGGTGATCCCCTCACCGAACGCGATGTCGGTGTCGGCGTGCTGCCGGAAGTTGATGAGCCGGAGCCGGAGGAGCCGCACTCAGCCCTCGTCCTGTCCGACTTGTGCGGCACTCGCGACGTACTCACCGCCCAGCGTGACGAACCGGTCGCGCGGCACGCCCGGCGCCAACTGACGGGCGCGGAGGTACTCCTCCACCAGAGCCGGCAAGGTCCGCCGCCGTCCCCGCTCCACCAACGTCACCGGCCGCGTCGCCTGCGGCCGCCGCAGATCGAGGCGGAAGTGCAGCGCCCGGGTCTTGTACTCCCGGATGGCCGCGTGGTCGAGCTCGCGCGCCGTCACCCGCGCCACGTTGTGGACCACGAGCCGCACGATCTGATGCTCGATGCCGCCGCGGACCGCTCGCAGTCGCGTGGCGATCGCGGTGTCCAGCTCCGCGGCCTCGAGCCCCGTTCCCTCGATCGGCTCGAGATCGAGCACCGCGCGCTCGAGCGCGATCTTCCGGAACCGTACCCGGAGCGCCGTGCCCAGCTCGACGAACAGCCACCCCTTCTCCCCCGCCTGCCGAGCCGCGCCCCGTTCGTGCGACTCACCCCACGGGTTGGTGGTGACATACTCGAGCGCGCCGGCATACCAGACGTTGCGTTCCACCTTCGTGACCACGTGGTAGTGCCCGAGCGCCACGTAGTCGAACGCCTCCGCCCGCAGCTCCGACCGGCGGATGGGCGGCCCACCATACCCGAGCGCCGCCGCCGCCTCGTAGGGAAGGACCCCCTCCACCTCGCGGTGCGTGACGAGCACGTTCCGGGTCACCGTGCCGTCCGGCTCCAGCGCGGGCCGTTCGGCCGCACTCCAGGAAGCGTTCGGCACGCAGAGCACCGCCGTATCCAGCTCGGCAAATACCAGCCGCCGCGGCTCGTGCGCGACCACGTGCACTCCGGAAATGGCCTCGAACAGTTTCAGGATGGAGCCGGTCTCGGCCGATCGCGGCGTATCGTGGTTGCCGGCGACGAGCACGATCGGGACGCCGTCGAGGCGACTGCGGAGATCCTGGAACCGACGGAACGCATCGAGGATGGCCGTGTTGGTGGGTCGCACCGAGTGAAACACGTCCCCCGCCACCACGACCAGGTCAGGCTGTTGCGCCACCACATCGTCGAGCGCACGGCGGAACGCGCGCGCGACGTCGGCTTCTCGCTGGTTGATGCCCTGCGGAGTCTGCCGCGTGTACTGGCGGTAACCCAGGTGCAGGTCGGCGAGGTGGGCGAGTTTCACACGTCAGGGGCGAACGCGGTGCACCACCGTGCGATCCCACGTCGCCTCGGCGGTCTCCTGGCCACCGGGACGCTGCACGCGCACCCGACCGGTCACCCGGATCCGCAGCGCCCCGGACACGAAGGCCCCCCACTGCGCGGACCAGACCAGGCGCCCGGCAAAGGCCCCGGACAGCGCCGTGACGACATCACCGTCCTCGCTCGCCGCCGCCGCCGTCCGTGGGGTCAGCCCTCCCTGAAAGTGCAGGTAGGCGAGCTGGGCCTCGCCCGTCCCGGCGACGCTGTCGAGCGTGAGCGCGAGATCGCCAAACACGACTTCGTCGACGGCGAGCCCGGTGGCGGCATCGGTCCGGACACGGGCACGCAACCGGCCACCAGTAGAGAAGGTCTCCCCCACGGCTACCGGTCCGTCGGGGAAGGTGAAGCCGAGGTCCGCGGCATAGGCGCCCAGGGTCTGGAGCACTTCGCCGTCGGTCTCCCCGGAGGTCCGG
This sequence comes from Gemmatimonadota bacterium, assembly GCA_029859185.1. Taxonomy (GTDB): domain Bacteria; phylum Gemmatimonadota; class Gemmatimonadetes; order Gemmatimonadales; family GWC2-71-9; genus JAOTWJ01. Next base: position 98 of record JAOUDR010000239.1, on the reverse strand, counting down.
ATCCCCACGATGTGGAACAGCGGCGAGAGGATCGCCTGGGCCGGTCGGCCAATGAACGAGGAATCCGCGCGGTCGCGCCAGGTCCCGTCATCCTGCCG
>JAOUDR010000238.1 GCA_029859185.1 Gemmatimonadota bacterium | reverse complement strand
GAGTATAGCCGCACGTCCCCACACTGTAAACGGCGAGAAACGTACCGATCGGTGGGTGATGGTTGGTGCGGCGGGTCGGCGCTCGTGGCGACCACCGGATCCCTCAGCCCCTCGGGCTCGCCGATGGCCGGGAACGTCAAGGGCAGGTACCGCTCGGGTCCTGCCCTCCCCGCCCTGCTATCCTCACCACCCTCGCTGGCGTCCTACTCCCGTACTCCCGCCGGCAGCAGCGTGAGGATTCTCGCCCCCCCTTCGTCCACCATGACCGTGTGTTCGAAATGGGCCGACCACTCGCCGTCCCGCGTGACCACGGTCCACTTGTCCTCAAGTGTGCGGATCTCCGGCCGACCGAGGTTGATCATCGGCTCGATGGCAATCGTCATGCCGCGCGTGAGCCGCGGACCCCGCTTCGGCTTGCCGTAGTTCGGCACCTGCGGCTCCTCGTGAAAGCTCGTGCCGATGCCGTGACCCACCAGTTCCCGGACCACGCTGCAGCCCGCAGCCTCTGCCACTCGCTGTACGGCATGCCCAATGTCCCCCACGTGGTTCCCGACATGCGCCTGCGCGATGCCTGCCTCCAGCGCTGCCTGCGTCACCTCCAACAGGCGCCTCACGTCGTCGGCCACTTCGCCCACGGGCACCGTGACGGCCGAATCCGCGTGCAACCCCTCCAGGGAAACTCCGCAGTCGACGCTGAGGATGTCGCCCTCCTTCAGCACGCGCTTGGGCGACGGGATGCCGTGCACGACTTCCTGATTGATGGATGTACAGAGCGATTTGGGAAAGTCGTACAGGCCCTTGAAGGACGGGAGAGCCCCGGGATGACTCCGAATGAAGTCCTCGGCGATGGTATCCAGCTCTTCCGTGGAGATCCCGGGACGCGTGTGGCGCGCCACGAGATGCAACGTCTCGGCCACGATGCCGCCAGCCGCCGCCATGATCTCCACCTCCCGGGGCGACTTGATCGTGATCATGGCGCAGCTGCGGCCTGCATCCGCTTGGCTATCTCCTCGATCGTGCCCAACCCGTCCACGCGCGTGACGATACCGCGCCCTTCGTAGAACGCGATCAGCGGCGCGGTCTGTTCGCGGTAGACTTCCTGGCGCCGCCGGATCGTGGCCGGGGTGTCGTCGGCCCGGCCCTCGATCTCCGCGCGCTTCACCATGCGGTCGATCAGGGCCTCCTCCGCCACGTCGATCAGGAGCACCCGATCGACCCGGCGCTCCAGCGGCGTCAGCAGCTCGTCCACCGCGGCGGCCTGGGGCAGGGTGCGTGGGAAGCCATCCATGATGACGCCTTGGGCGGCCTCCGGCGAGTTGAGCACCTCGCCGATGAGGCCGAGGATGATCTCGTCCGGCACCAGGAGGCCCTTGTCCATGAACTGCTTGGCTTTGACGCCCAGGGGCGTCCCATCGCGAGCGGCTGCTCGCAGAAGATCTCCCGTCGAAATCTTCGGAATGCCAAGCCGGGTTGAGAGCAGGGCACCCTGTGTCCCTTTTCCCGAACCCGGCGCGCCGAGAATGATCAGATCCACGATTCCACCTCCCCGCCCGTGTTACATATAGCGCCGGCGCCCGCGGAACTTGACGCGGCCCTGTTTCATGAAATCGTCGTAGTGGCGCAAATGCAGGTGCTGTTGCATCTGGATCCACGTATCGAGACCCACACCAACCACGATGAGCAGCCCCGTACCGCCGAAGGAGAACGGGACGTTGAACGCGTCGAACACCCAGAACGGCAGCAGGGCGATCAGCGTGAGAAACAGCGCGCCCGGCAGCGTGACGCGACTGAGCACTTCGTCAATGTAGTCGGCCGTCGCGGCTCCGGGCTTTACGCCGGGGATGAACCCCCCCTGCTTCTTCAGGTTCTCGGCCAGATCCACCGGATTGAAGATGATGGACGTGTAGAAGTACGTGAAGAAGATGATCAGCACGCCGTACGTCGAGTAATAGGCGGCCGTGCCCGGGGCAAACACGTCAGCGAACCCACGGAGCCACGGCACGGTCGTGAAGGCGGCCAGCGTACCCGGCACGATGATCAGCGACTGGGCGAAGATGATCGGCATCACCCCGGCGGAGTTGATCCGGATTGGGATGAACGTCTTCTGGCCTTCCCGGATCCGTCCCCGCCCCATCACCTTGCGCGGAATCTGGATCGGAATGCGCCGGGCGGCCACGGTCATGGAGATCACGCCGGCGATCACCAACACCATCACGGCGATCAGCACGACGAGGCGGACCGGCGTGATGATGCCGGTCTGGAGGAATCCGATCGTCTGGAAGAAGCCGGGGACCATGCCCTCCATGATCGAGAAGAAGATCAGGAGGCTCATGCCGTTGCCGATGCCGCGCTCGGTGATCTGCTCGCCGAGCCACATGATGAAGACGGCGCCGGTCGTGAGCGTGAGCACGGTCAGCATCCGGAAGCCCCAGACGGACCCCATCGCGATGGCGTTCAGCGACTCGATGAAGATGGCGAACCCGTAGGCCTGCCCGAGGCCGAGCGCCACGGTCAGGTAGCGGGTCCACTGGGTGATCTTCTTCCGCCCGTCCTCTTCCTTCTGGAGCTTGTCCACCGTCGGGAAGACGGCGCCGGCGAGCTGGAAGATGATCGACGCGGAGATGTAGGGCATGATGCCCAGGGCCAGCACCGTGGCCCGCGAGAGCCCGCCACCGACAAACAGGTCGTAGACGCCGAACAGCGTCTGCCCGGCCTGGTTCTGCATGAAGTCCGCGAGCACCCCGACATTCACCCCGGGCGTGGCGATGTGCGCGCCGACCCGGTAGATGGCAAGGCAGAGGAGCGTGAAGAGGATCTTGGACTTCAGCTCCGGATCGCGGAAGAAGTTCGGGATATTGGGTGCGGTCATCGGCTCACGCCTCGACCTTGCCGCCCGCCTGCTCGATCTTCTCCTTCGCGGTGGCCGAGATCAGGCATCCGGACACGGCGTACGCGCGCGTGGCCTCTCCCGTGCCCAGCACCTTCACCGGCCGATGCCCCCCACTGACCAGGCCCGCGGCGGCGAGCGCCGCCGGGGTGACGTCCGTGCCCGGGAGCTTCGTCAGATCGCGGAGGTTGACGGGCTGGGACTCCACCCGGAATGGATTCGTGAAGCCGCGCTTGGGCAGGCGCCGGATGATCGGCATCTGGCCGCCCTCGAACCCCGGGCGCACGTTGCCGCTCTTGCGCGCACGCTGTCCCTTGTGGCCGCGTCCCGCCGTCTTCCCCAGGCCTGAGCCCGGCCCCCGGCCCTTCCGCTTCGCGGTCTTGGTCGCGCCACGCGGGGCGGCGAGGTTGTGCAAGCCCAGCGTCTTTTCCTTCTCCGCCATCACGCCTCCTCAGTCACTCGGACGAGGTGCCGCACCTTGTGCAGCATTCCTCGCACCGAGGGCGTGTCATTCACGACGATCTCCTGCTGGTGGTGGCGCAGTCCGAGGGCCCGCAGCGTGCGGCGATACGTGTCCGCATGCCCGATCCCCGACTTCGTCTGCTTCACCCGCAGTTTCGTCAGCCCTTGCGGCTCCGTCTTCTTCTTGGCCGGCGCCCGCTTGGGCGCCTTGGGCTTCGCGGCCTTCGCCGTCTCAGCCACGGACCACCTCCTGCCGCCCACGGAAGTGAATGCTCTCGACCGGCACGTCGCGCTCCCGTGCTACCTGCTCGGCCGTCACCAGGTGCGTCAGCCCGTCGACCGTGGCCCAGACCATGTTGTATGGGTTCGACGAGCCGAGGGATTTGGTCAGGATGTCCGTGATGCCGGCGCAGGCCAGCACCGCCCGCACCGGACCACCCGCGATCACGCCGGTTCCCGACGACGCGGGCTTGAGCATGACCTGCCCGGCCCCGTGCCGCCCGATGATGCCGTGCGGGATGGTCGTCCCGACGCGCGGCACCTTCACCATCCCCTTGCGGGCCGTCTCGACCGCCTTCCGGACCGCCTCGGACACCTCGTTCGCCTTCCCCGTCCCGACGCCAACCGAGCCGGCACCGTCCCCGACCGCGACGAGCGCCGTGAACGAAAACCGCCGCCCGCCCTTTACGACCTTCGCGACACGATTGATCGCCACGACGTTCTCGAGCAGGTCGGATTCCCGCTCCCGCTCGCGGTTCCGATCGCGCCGCCCACCGCGCTCCTTGTCAGCCGCCATGTCCTAGAACTCCAATCCACCGGAGCGCGCGCCCTCGGCCACTGCGCGCACGCGTCCGTGATACACGTAGCCGCCGCGGTCGAACACCGCGCGCGTGATTCCCTGGGCCTTGGCCCGCTCGGCGAGGAGCTTCCCGACGGCGTGGCCGCGCGCCACCTTGCCGGTCCCCTCCACTTCGACGCCTTTCGAACGATCTGCGACACCAAGCAGCACGACCCCGCGGTCATCGTCCACGAGGTGGGCGTAGATGTGCTTCAGTGAGCGGAACACCACGAGACGTGGGCGCTCCGCCGTCCCGGCGACTCGCTTCCGGAGGCGGAGGTGCCGCCGGTAGCGGTGCTCCGAACGCGTCTTCGGCTTGTGGATCGGCCGCATTACTTGGCTCCCGCCTTGCCGGCCTTGCGCCGCACCTGCTCACCCACGTACCGGATGCCCTTGCCCTTGTACGGCTCGGGCGGCCGGACCCTGCGGATCTCCGCGGCGACCTGACCGACCAGTTCCTTGTCGATGCCTTCGATCTTCACCTGCGTGTTGTTTTCCACCGAGATCGTCACGCCCTGCGGGGCCGGGAACTCGACGGAGTGCGACAGCCCGACCACCAGCTTGACGCCCTTGGCCTGGGCCTCCGCCTTGTACCCGACGCCGTGCAGCTCGAGCTGCTTGCGGTAGCCCTGGGTCACCCCCTCGACCATGTTGGCGAGGAGGGACCGCGTGAGGCCGTGCAGCGCGCGGTGCATCCGCTCGTCCGACGGACGGGTCACGACGATCGTACCCTCCTCGAGGGTGACCCGCATGTCCGCGTGGCACACGCGGCTCAGCGTCCCCTTGGGGCCGGCAACCGTCACCGCCTGGCCGTCGAGCGTCACGGTCACCCCCGACGGAACCGGCACGGGCTTCCTGCCGATACGCGACATCGTTCCTCCTACCAGACCATCGCGAGCAACTCGCCGCCCATGTGGGCGGTCCGCGCATCGCGATCGGTCATGAGGCCGCGCGGGGTCGAGAGAATCGCCATGCCGAGTCCGTTCCGCACCCGAGGGATCTCCCGCACCTTCACGTAGCGACGGAGGCCCGGTGTCGACACCCGCCGCATCTCGCGGATCACCGGCGTCTCGCCGTGGTACCGCAGGTACAGCCGCAACACACCAAAGCGGCCGTCGTCCAGCACCTTGTAGTCCTGGACATAGTGATTGTCCCGCAGCAGGCGGGCAATCTCGACCTTCAGCTTCGAGACCGGCATATCGACCCTCCGGTGGCC
>JAOUDR010000237.1 GCA_029859185.1 Gemmatimonadota bacterium | reverse complement strand
ATCACCCTCACGGCGGTCGTGCTCATCACGCTTGCGATCGGGTCGCTCGATCCCGCCGCGCCTTCGGTCAGCCGTGCCACCGTCTTCACGGACTCGGTCCGCCGCGGCACCATGCTGATCCAGGTCCGCGGACCCGGCACGCTCGTTCCCGAACAGATTCGCTGGATCTCGGCGCTGACCGCCGGGCGCATCGAGCGGAAGCTGGTGCAGCCCGGGACGATCGTGGAGCCGTCCACGATCCTGGTCGAGATGAGCAATCCGGATGTGCAGCTCGAGGCCCTCGAAGCCGAACGCCAACTCGGCTCGGCGCAATCCGAGCTGGCCAATCTCCGCGGCTCGCTCCAGACCCAGCGCCTCGATCAGCAGGGTGTCATCGCCACCATCGAGGCGCAGTTCGGCGAGGGGAACCGCGCGGCCACGGCCGCGGAGTCGCTGGCGCAGCGTGGACTCATCTCGACGTTCGAGCTGGAAAACGCGCGCGCGCGCGTCGTGGAGCTGGAAACGCGAGTGGCGGTGGAGCACGAGCGGCTGCGCGTCATGGCCGAGAGCATGAAGAGCCAGCTCGCCACGCAGGAAAGCCAGGTCGAGCGGATGCGGGCCATCGTGGCATTTCAGCGCCAACGCCTGGCGTCCATGAAGGTCCGGGCCGGCACGCACGGGGTGTTGCAGGACCTCGCGCTCGAAGAAGGGCAGTGGGTGCTCTCCGGGCAGACCCTTGCCCGTGTGGTGCAGCCCGAGCGCCTCAAGGCCGTGCTCCGCATTCCCGAGGTACAGGCCCGCGACGTGACCTTGGGACAACGCGCCTTCATCGACACCCGCAGCGACACGATCCCCGGTCACGTGACCCGGATCGATCCGGCGTCTCTAAACGGTACCGTGTCCGTGGATGTCTCACTGGAGGTGGATACCCTGCCCCGTGGCGCCCGGCCGGACCTCTCCGTCGACGGTACGATCGAGGTGGCCCGGCTGGACGATGCGTTCTTCACGGGCCGGCCGGCCTTTGGCCAGGCACAGAGCACGGTGCAGCTGTTCAAGGTGGTGGACGACGGGTCGGCGGCCGTGCGCGTGACGGTGCAGCTCGGGCTCGCGTCGGTGAACGCCGTGCAGATCCTCGGCGGTCTCGACGTGGGCGACGTCGTCATCTTGTCGGACATGTCGCAGTGGGACAACGTAGACCGCGTACGACTTCGCTAGGAGACCCGCAATGGGAAGCAACGGCAAGCCGCTGATTCGTCTGGAAGGGATCAAGAAGGTGTTCTACACCGACGAGGTGGAGACCCACGCCCTGTCCGACGTCCACCTCGACATCCGGGAAGGCGAGTATCTCGCGATCGCGGGACCGTCGGGCTGCGGCAAGACGACGCTGCTGTCGCTGCTCGGGCTGCTCGACAGCCCCACAGGCGGCGAGTACTTCCTGGCCGACGAGTCGGTGGCGCGGCTCGATGCGTCGCAGCGCGCCTACATCCGGAACCGCCAGATCGGGTTCATCTTCCAGGCGTTCAACCTGATCGGCGACCTCACCGTGTACGAGAACGTCGAGCTGCCGCTCACGTATCGGAAGATGCCGACCGCCGAGCGGAAGGAGCGCGTGCACGCGGCGCTCGAGCGCGTGGGCATGGCGCACCGCGTCAAGCACTACCCCGCGCAGCTCTCGGGCGGCCAGCAGCAGCGCGTGGCAGTGGCGCGCGCGATCGCGGGCAAGCCCGCCATCCTGCTGGCCGACGAGCCCACCGGCAACCTCGACTCGAAGAACGGCGAGTCCGTCATGGGGCTCTTGAAGGAGCTGCACGGCGAGGGCTCCACGATCTGTATGGTGACGCACGACCCGCGCTACGCGGAGCATGCCGAGCGCTCGGTGCACTTGTTCGACGGGCGCATCGTGCGGGATGAGTCGAGCGAAGCCGCCAAGGAGCTGCACGAGAGCGGGTTCGAGCACATCGAGTAGGCGCGGTACCCTCATGTCCCGTAGCGTCGGCCCCGCCTCAGCCCGGCCCGACGCCCGGCCCCGCTCATCTCAACGGGAGAACAGCGGCCATGACTGATCTGTTGCGCGACGTACGCCACGGGATTCGTGCGCTCCGCCGCAGTCCCGGTTTCACGGCTGTCGCGATCCTGACGCTGGCCCTGGGCATCGGCGCAAACACGACGATGTTCAGCGTCCTGTACGGTGTCCTGCTCCGTCCGCTCCCCTACCCGGAGTCGGACCGTCTGGTGACGCTCGCGCAGGACTACCAGGGAAACCGGGGTGTGCAGAGCGTCACCCATACACAATTCGAGTTTCTGACCGAGCAGGCCATCGACGGGCTGTCGTTGGCCGCATCCACCCGGGTCGGGTTCAACCTGTTCACGGGCGATGCGGCCGATCGCGCGGACGGACTGCGCGTCTCGCACGACTACTTCCGCGTGCTCGGCGTCATGCCGCAGCTCGGTCGGACCTTCCTGCCGGAGGAGAACGCACCCGGCGGGGCGCAGGTGGCCATCCTGAGTCACGGACTGTGGGCCCGGCGGTTCGGCAGCGATCCGGACGTCGTCGGTCGCACGATCCAGCTCGACGGCCAGGCATTCACGGTCGTGGGCGTGATGCCCGCCGGTTTCCAGTCGATCCCGGCAACCGACGTCTGGTCGACGATCGCCCAGGTCGCGCGCACGATCGGCAGCGGTCAGAACCTCGAGGTGCTCGGCCGGCTGACGCCCGACGTTCCGCTCTCGACCGCCCGGGCCCGCCTGCAGGGCGTGAATGTCGCGTTCCATGAGCGGTTCAGTCGGATCGTCTCCGCCGACGTCGATCTCGATCTCCTGCCGTACCGCGAGGTGGTGGCAAGCGACGTGCGCGGGCCGGTGCGCGTGCTGTTCGGCGCCATCGGGCTGGTGCTGCTCATCGCGTGCGCCAACGTGGCCAACCTCCTGCTCGGGCGCGCGTCCACCCGGAGCCGCGAGGTAGCGGTGCGCGTCGCCCTCGGGGGGACCCGCAGCCGTCTGGTGCGCCAGATGCTGACCGAGAGCGTGCTCCTGGCGCTGGCCGGCGGTGCGGCCGGGGTCTTCCTCGCGCAGTGGGGCCTGCAGCTCCTGCTCTCGTTCGTGCCGCTGGATCTTCCCCGAGCGGACGAGATCCGGCTCGACGTCTGGACCCTCGGCTTCACCTTCGTGGTATCGCTGGTGACCGGCGTGGTGTTCGGCCTGGTCCCCGCGTGGCAGGCGGCCCGCCCGAACGTGCACGACTCGCTCAAGGAAGGGGCCCGGGGCTCGACCGGCGGCGCCCGCCAGGGACGCCTGCGCGGTGCGCTGGTGGTGGGCGAGATCGCGCTCTCCTTGGTGTTACTGGTGGGCGGCGGCCTCCTGCTCAAGACCTTCGTCAATCTGGTGCGCACCGACGCCGGGTTCGAAACGCGCGGCCTGCTCACCGCCGAGATCTGGCTCGCCGGTTCACGCTACGACTCCACCACCGCCATCACGGGCTTCTACACCGACCTGACGCGGCGCCTCGAGGCTCTTCCCGGCGTGCGGGGCGCCGCGGTGGTCGAGGCCGGCGTGCCGCTGCAGCGGGGCGGCAACATGCCGGTGACCGTCGATGAGGTGGTCATGAACACGTCCGCGGAGTACCGCACCATCACGCCGGACTATCTCACGGTCCTCGGCGTACCCCTGGAACGTGGGCGCATGCTCGCCGCAACCGATGCCGCGGGGACCGAGCCGGTGGCCATCGTGAACCGTGCCTTCGCCCGGCGATTCCTGGACGACGACGCGCTGGGACACCGGGTCAGGATCGGCGGCACGAGCAACCCCGACCGACTCGTGGTCGGCGTGGTTGGCGACGTGAAGTCGTTCATCGGGTTGCCGGCGCAACCGGCCGTGTTCATCCCGTCTGCGCAGACACCCGCGGCCTTCACACGGATCTTCGGGAGCTGGTTCCCGACCCACGTGGTCCTGCGCACCGCGGGCGACCCCGACAGGCTGCGAGTTGCGTTCCAGCGCGCCATCGGGGAGGCCGACGCGTACGTGCCGGTGGGTCGCGTGCGCACCATGGAAGAGATCCTCTCGGCCTCGCTCGCATTCCAGCGCTTCCTCATGCTCCTGCTGGGTGTCTTCGCAGGACTCGCGGTGGCCCTCGCGGCCGTTGGCGTCTACGGTGTGATGTCCCACTTCGCCGGGCAGCGCACCCACGAGATCGGCGTGCGCATGGCGCTTGGAGCGGAACCGACCGACGTGGTGCGCCTGGTCCTTCGCCACGGAGTTGTGCTCGTCGGACTGGGCGTCCTCATCGGGCTCCTCGGCGCCAGTGCCCTGACCCGTTTGCTCGAGAGCCAGTTGTTCGACGTGCGCCCGATAGACCCCCTGACCTTCGCGGGCGTCACGGCGGCGCTGGGACTCGTTGCCCTCGGCGCGTGCACCGTGCCCGCTCTGCGGGCGGCGCGCCTCGACCCGGTGGAGGCGCTCCGTCATGAATGACCTGCTGCTCGACGTCCGCTACGCGCTTCGGACCCTGCGTGCAAACCCGGGGTTCACGGTGGTCACGGTCTTGACGCTCGCGTTGGGACTCGGCGCAACGACGGCGATCTACACCGTCGTGGACCGCGTGCTGCTCCGGCCGCTCCCCTACGCGCAGGCCGACCGCCTCGTGCGGGTCTGGCACCTCAACGAGCGCAGCGTCGTGCCGCGCGAGGGCATGGCGTACGAGACCTTTCAGGAGTTGGTCGCGGACGTACCCGCCGTTGCCGCAGCGGCAGGCGTATCGCCGGAGTGGAACTTCACCGTTCGCGCTCCCGAGCCCGAGCGCACGACCGGCTACTGGGTTTCCGCGTCGTTCTTCGAGTTGCTGGGCGCCACGCCGGTCGTGGGCCGCACGTTCGGGCCCGCCGAAGACGTTCCCGGCGGCGAGCCGGTCATCTTGCTCACTCACGCCTATTGGCTGCGCCGGTTCGGCGGCGACCCCGCCGTCGTGGGGCGCGCCATCACGATCGGCGGCGCGCCGGTCACGGTGATCGGCGTCATGCCGCCCGGGTTCCGCTACGGCAGCGCCGTCGATCTGTGGGCGCCACTGGGCCAGAACCCCATCGTCGGGCGCGGCCGGCAGGTGCGCTGGGTCGACGTGGTTGCGCGCCTCACACCGGGAGCAAGCGTCGACCGCGCGCGCCTGGAGGTCGCCGCGTTCGCCGATCGGCTGGCGCAGGCCTACCCGGCCGAAGCCGGTGGATTGGGAGGCGACGTCGCGAGTCTCCGGGACGCCACCGTGGGCGACGTGCGCCCGGCGCTCTGGATCCTGTTCGGTGGCGTCGCGTTCGTCCTCCTCATTGCCTGCGCCAACATCGGCAACCTGCTGCTCGCCCGCGCCACCGCGCGGCGGAGCGAGATCGCCGTGCGGAGTGCGCTGGGCGCCAGTGCCACGCGCCTCGTCCGTCAGCTTCTCACCG
>JAOUDR010000236.1 GCA_029859185.1 Gemmatimonadota bacterium | reverse complement strand
CGCCCTCGGCCTCGCCGACGCCCTGGTGGCCATCTCGCACGAGTGCGACTACCCGGAGTACGTGCTCGATCGACCCCGTGTCAGCCGTCCCCGATTCGACCCGACAGGCCTTGCCGGCGGGGAGATCGATGCCGCCGTCCGGCGAGCCCTGGCCGAGCACGGCAGCGTGTATCAACTGGACGAGGACGCGCTCCGTGCGGCGGCGCCGGATCTCATCCTGACGCAGCAGGTCTGTGAGGTGTGTGCCGTCCCGACATCCCTCGCGCACCAGGCCGCGCGTGCCCTCGAGGGCATGGCGACGGTGCTGTCGCTCGATGCCCACACCGTTGAAGGCATCCTCGACACGGTCGTGCAGGTCGGGCGGGCGGCCGGTGTCGAGGAGCGGGGGATGGCCGCGACCACCGCACTCCGAGGGCGGATTGCGCGGGTGCAGGATCGTGTGGCGGGGCGAGCGCGCCCCAGGGTGCTCGCCCTCGAGTGGCTGGACCCCGTGTTCGTTCCCGGGCACTGGGGGCCCGAGATGGTCGCGCTGGCTGGCGGCGATAACCTGGCCGGGTCCTCCGGTGCACGGTCGCGGCAGGTGGAGTGGTCCGCCGTCAGCGGCCTCGATCCCGATGTGCTCTTGGTGCTTCCGTGCGGCTACGACCTCGCGGGCTCCCGCGCCGAAGCCGAGCGGCATGCGGACCGCCTCCGGGCCGTTGCCGGCCGGGCGGTGGGCGCGGGGCGCGCCTGGGTCGTGGATGGATCGGCGTACTTCAACCGGTCCGGGCCGCGGGTCGTCGACGGGATCGAGGTGCTCGCGCGGATCTTCCATCCGGACGCGGCGCCAGAGGTGACGCTCGAGGGACGGGCCGAGCCGTGGATTGGCTGACCCCGCAGTACCGCATCCGTTATCTTACATGCTTGGCAGTGCTCAGGTGAAACATCCCCAGCAGGAGTCCCAGCATGCGTTACGACCCCCAACTAGTGCAGCCGATGCGCGCGGAACTCACGCGCGTGGGCTTCACCGAGCTATTGACACCGGAACAGGTGGACGAGGTCCTCGCCGCCAAGGATGAGACCGTCCTTCTCGTGGTGAATTCCGTGTGTGGGTGCGCGGCGGGCAAGGCGCGCCCAGGCGTGCACCTCGCCCTGCAACAGGGACCGCGCCCCGATAAGTTGGTGACCGTGTTCGCGGGTATGGAACTCGAGGCGACCCAGCGCGCGCGCGAGTACTTCGAAGGCTACCCGTCGTCCTCTCCGCAGATCGCGCTCCTCAAGAACGGCCGCCTGCTTCACATGCTCGAGCGGAAGGACATCGAGGGCCGGGATGCCCCGGAGATTGCCCGCGACCTCATGGGGACGTTCGAGACGTTTTGTGACGGGCAGCCGGCGTGAGGATGGAAACGGGAGGACGGCGGAACGGCAGCAAGGAACGGCAGGACGGCAGAACGGCAAAGTTCGCCGCCCTCCTCCCCCTGCTGCTTGCGAGCCCAGCGGTAGCTCAAGGGCCGGTGTGCGCGGCGGACAACGCGGGCCTGACACTGCCCGACGGGTTCTGTGCCGTGGTCGTGGCCGCCGATCTCGGACGGGCACGGCATCTCGCCGTTGCGCCAAATGGGGACATCGTCGTGGCGGTGCCGGCCCGGGACTCGGGTGGCGTGCTGGTGCTGCGCGACGTGGACGGGGACGGCGTGGCGGATGTGCGCCGGCAGCTGATTCGGGATCCCTCGGCCGCCGATGTGCAGCTGCGAGTGGCCGGTGGGCGGTCGTGGCTGTACTACGGAACCTATCATGAGATCATCCGGTACCCGTGGACACCGGGGATGGATGACGTCGCCGGCCGCGGGGACACCGTGGTACGCGAGCTGCCCGGTGGACGTCAGCACGGCATCAAAACGTTCGTGATCACGGACGACGGACGGCTCTTCGTGAATCTCGGCGCGCCCTCGAACGCGTGCCAGACGGCAGAGCGGGAGGCCGGGAGCATAGGGATGGACCCGTGCCCGTTGCTCGACACCACGGGTGGGATCTGGTTGTTCGACGCGGATCGGGTTGGGCAGTCCGGTCGCGACGGGGAGCGCTGGGCGACCGGGCTCCGCAACACCGTGGCGCTGGCCGTGAATCCGGCCGATCGGGAGTTGTACGCCGCGGTGCACGGGCGGGATCAACTCGGCCAGCTCTGGGGGTACAGCGACTCCGCGAGCGCCGAGAAGCCGGCCGAGGAGTTCGTCCGCGTCACGCGCGGGATCAATGTGGGGTGGCCGTACTGCTACTTCGATCCCGAGCTCGGCCGGAAAGTCCTCGCGCCGGAGTATGGGGGCGACGGTCGTGCGGTTGAGCGCTGTGCCGGCATGACCGCACCGCTCATCGCATTTCCTGCGCACTGGGCACCCGACGGCTTGGAGTTCTACACAGGAAGCCAGTTTCCGACGGCGTATCGTGGTGGGGCGTTCCTCGCCTTCCACGGCTCGTGGAATCGCGCCCCCTTGCCGCAGCAGGGGTTCAAGATCGTCTTCATCCCGTTCGATGGCGCGACGCCGGGGACATGGCGGGTCTTCGCGGACGGCTTTCAGGACGTCGAGGGCCGGCCGGTGGACGTCGCTCAGGCACCGGACGGATCGCTCGTCGTCAGTGACGATCGTGGCGGCCGGGTGTACCGGATCCTCTACCGGGGAACACGGTAGGCGATCCCATGTCCACACCCCTCCTCGTGGCAATTGGCTTCGGTGCCGGCCTTGCGGTGGCCCTGGTCTTCCAAGTCATCCTCCGGCGGCGCGGGCCGGCGCCGCCGCCGCGGCCACAACCGGTAGCCGCGCCGCCGAAGGCACGGGCGCCCGTCACGGTGCCGCCAACGCCAAGCGTCGAGCGGGAAGTGGCCGCCGTATGGCTGCAGTTCCTCCGTCGGGAGGTGGCCGACACGGTCAGCGCCATCAACACCCGGCTCGCCGTGGTCAAGACCCTGCTCGCGGAACTCCAGGCGGACCTATCCCCTGGGATGATCGAGCGCATCGGCGTTGAGGTCGACCGGGCCGCCGCCGCCACGGACACCTTACACACGCACGTGTCGTCGACCGCGCCCGAACGGGCCGTGCCATCCATCATGGCAACCGACCTCGACGCGGTGCGGGACGGCGTCGTGCTGCTCGTGGAGTCCGACGACACCACCCGCGACGTGCTGAGTCAGTTGTTCAGCCGCTTGGGACACCGGGTGCTGTCGGCGCAGAACGGGATCGAGGCACTGGCACTTCTCGAACGCGAACCCGTGGAGTGCGTGATCTCGGAGACCAGGGCGTCCAACGTCAGCGGACCCGCGCTCCATGCGCAGGTCGAGGAACGCATGCCGCACTTGGCCCGGCGCTTCGTGTTCATCTCCGGGGACACGCAAGTACCGGAGGTGCGGGAGTTCCTCGATCGCTGCAACTGCCACGTCATTCCCAAACCGTTCAACGTCGCGCTCCTGGTAGGAGCGGTCAACGAGGTGCTCGGGGAGGCTGCGCGGATGCGGAACGCCCAGGAAGAAGCCCGGCGCGTGAGGGGGCCTACCGCAGGAGCGTCCGAACCGCCGGCCTGAGCAAGTCCAGTGCTTCGCGCAGTTGGTCCGTCGGGTTCCCGAACCCCAGCCGCAGCCAGCCTGGCATCTCGAAGTGGTCCCCCGGCACCAGCAGGATGTCCTGCTGGACCCGGACCCGCTCCACCAGGTCGAGCGAGGATGGACCGCCGGCGTACCGCACGAAGCAGATGGCTCCGCACTCCGGTGGGTGCCAGGTGAAGGCCCCCTCGAACGACTGCAGCCACGACTCGAGCACCGGGTAGTTGGTGTTCAGGATGTCTCTGGTACGGTCGAAGATCCGGTCACGATGCCGGACTGCCCTGACGGCCAGGTGATCGGCCAGCGGCCCGGCGCCGATCACGGTGTAGTCGTGCCGCTCGAGTAGGCGCGCGCGCAACTCCGGGGGGGTCACGACCCACCCGATGCGCAATCCGGGCAGGCCGTACGCCTTCGAAAGCCCGTTCACCACGAGCGTGCGCTCCCACGTGCCCCACCAGGTTGGTGTGGTCGTGCCGTGGTGCTCTGCGCCCTCATACACCTCGTCCACGAACAGCCAGGCGCCCGCGGCGCGGGTTGCTTCCAGCACCACTGACCGTGCGGCATCCGAGAGAATGTGTCCGGTGGGGTTGTTGGGATCGGTCACGACGACCACGTCCGTGTCCGGAGTGATCGCCCGTCTGACCTCATCGAGGTCGGGCTCCCACCCGAGCTCGTGCCGGAGCCAGACCGGGGCGACCGTGACCCCGAAGTTGGCGGCAAGACCCCAGATCTGCATGTACGTCGGCGCGAGGATCACGACTCGGCGGGCGTCACGGAAGAGGGTCCAGCAGGTCGAGAAATTCGCCTCCGCGCTTCCCACGGTGACCGTGACGTGATCCGGGGTGGCACCCGGATAGAGGCGCGCAATCTCGGCCCGCAGCGCGTCCGACCCGTCGGATTGGCCGTACGAGAGCGGCAGAGCAAGCAGGTCGTCGGAGTCATCACCGGCCAGTGAGAGCAACTCCGCTACGGAGAGCGCGTGCACCCCACTCTCCGAGAGGTTGATCCGGACGCGGTGCTCCCAGGTACTCTGCCAGCGCTCGAGCGCGAAGGGGGTGAATGACATGCGGGGGAAGGTACGATGTGCGGTGGGTTGGGGCGACCCGGTGGGTCGCCCCTGCCGCCCGTACGGTGTGTGGTGGGTTGGGGCGACCCGGCGGGTCGCCCTGCCGCCCGTACGGTGTGTGGTGGGTTGGGGCGACCCGGTGGGTCGCCCCTGCCGCCCGTACGGTGTGTGGTGGGTTGGGGCGACCCACCGGGTCGCCCCTGCCGCCCGTAACGGTGTGTGGTGGGTTGGGGCGACCCGGCGGGTCGCCCTGCCGCCCGTACGGTGTGTGGTGGGTTGGGGCGACCCGGTGGGTCGCCCTGCCGCCCGTACGGTGTGTGGTGGGTTGGGGCGACCCGGTGGGTCGCCCTGCTGCCCGTACGGTGTGTGGTGGGTTGGGGCGACCCGGCGGGTCGCCCCTACCGTCTACCCGCCCCCTACCGGCGCCCGCGCCGCCGCCTATTGCTTCCGGATCGTGATGTCGCCGGAACCCGTGTCGATATGGATTCGACCGCTCCCGTTCCCAATGACGCCGCGGACCTCGTCACGCTCCCACCGTTGAATCTGTATGGCGAAGTCCACCTCGATGGAGCCCGAGCTGGTTTCGAGGGTCACCTCCGCGTCGAGCCCGTCCGGTACCGTGATCGTCACGTCTCCCGAGCCCGTGTCGACCTCGATGTCGCGCGTGGCCGTGGTCAACGCGATCTCGACGTCGCCGCTGCCGGTGTCGACCATCAGCGCATCGGCCTGGACGCCCGATCCGTTCACGTTCCCCGAGCCGGTGTCGATATTC
>JAOUDR010000235.1 GCA_029859185.1 Gemmatimonadota bacterium | reverse complement strand
CCAGCCTCGGCCCAGCGGTGGCCCAACGCGTAGCCCTTCTCCCAGATCCAGTGGTACATCAGGGCGTCCGCGCCGGTCATGCGGTATTCCTTGAGCAGGCCGAGCAGGAGGATCCGGATGCGGGAGATCTTCCGCGCCGTCCAGAGGATCTTGAGCAGGCCGGGGAACAGGCGACCGGATGGGTTGGTCTTGAGCGCGACGTTCAGGTCGGGCAACGCGGCGGCAAACCCGATCGTCCGGCCCTCCTGTTCGCAGAACACCACGAGGTCGGGAACCACCACCGGCTTCAACTGCGCTGCCAGATGGTCGATCTCGTCGTCGCTCATGGGGACGAAGCCCCAGTTGCGCTCCCACGCCGCGTTGTAGAGGTGCTTGATCTTCTCGATCTCGCCGGCCCAGTTCCGCATGTCGATCCGCCGCAGCGTGATCTTCTTCCGTTCCGCCAGCAGCCGCGCACCGCGCATCAGCCGCTCCGGCATGTCCGGATTGCGCGTCTGGTACTGGAACATGTCCATGGCCTTGGCGAACCCCGCCCGCTCGACCAGGTCCACGTAGTACCGCGGGTTGTGCGGGTTGAGCAGCGTGGGCGGCGTGTCGAACCCCTCCACCACCAGCCCGCACTCGTCGTTGGTCGAGAAGGACGCCGGTCCCCGCATCGTGTCGAGCCCGCGGGGCGCGAGCCACGCCGCCGCCGCGTCGAACAACGCGTTCGCCACCGTCTGGTCGTCCACGCACTCGAAGAAGCCGAAGAAGCCCACCTTGTCTTCGTGAAACTCGTTGTGCCCGCGATTGTGTATTGCCGCAATCCGCCCCACGACGTCCGCCGTTCCGCCGTTCCGCCGTTCCGCCAGGAAGTACTCCGCCTCCGCGTGCTGAAAGAACGGGTTCTTCTTCCGGCTCAGGAGTGTCCGGACGTCCATGCGCAACGGGGGGACCCACAGTGGATCCCCCCGGTGCAGGGCGTACGGAAAGGCGATGAAGCGGCGGAGGTCGGCGGTCGTGTGGACCGGCCGAACGCTCACGTCGGTCAAATGACCCCCGTCTCCTTCCCGATCCTGGCGAACTGGTCGAGTGCCCAATCGATCTGGTCGGCCGTGTGCGTGGCCATGAGGCTCGTGCGCAGCCGGCACTGATCGGGCGGCACCGCCGGCGGGACCACCGGGTTGGTGAAGACGCCCGCGTCGAACATGCGCCGCCAGAACAGGAATGTGTGCTCGATCGTGCCGATCAGCACGGGCACGATGGGGGTCTGCGACGGGCCGATGTCGAATCCGAGGGACCGGAACCCATCCTGCAGGTGCCGCGTGTTCTCCCACAGGCGCTCCCGCCGCTCCGGCTCCGCAATCATCACTTCGAGCGCCGCGAGCACGCCGGCCGTGTTGGCGGGCGGCAGGGCGGCGGTGAAAATCAGCGGCCGGCTGTTGTGCTTCAAGTAGTGGATGACCGATTCCGACCCCGCCACGAACCCGCCAATCGAAGCCAGCGACTTCGAGAAGGTGCCGACGAGGATGTCGACCTCGTCCTGCAGCCCGAAGTGGTGGGCGGTGCCTTCGCCGTTCGGGCCCAGGACACCGACCGAGTGCGCATCGTCTATCGCCAGTGCGGCACCGTGCTTCTGCGCGACCCTCACGAGGCCGGGAACATCCGCGATGTTCCCCTCCATCGAGAACACGCCATCCACGATGACCAGCTTGCCTCGGTCGCCGCGCCGCCCCAGCCGCAGGTCGAGCTGCTCGAGGTCGCCGTGGTTGAACCGTTCCGTCTCGCCGAACGACATCTTTGCCCCGTCCACGATGGACGCATGGTCGAGCTTGTCGAGGAAGACGATGTCGCCGCGGCCCACGAGACCCGAGATCAGTCCCAGGTTCGCCTGGTACCCCGTCGAGAAGACGAGCGCGGCTTCCTTCCCGAGGAACTCCGCGAGACGGGCCTCCAGTTGCTCGTGGAGGTCCAGCGTACCGTTGAGGAAGCGGCTGCCCGTGCAGCCCGATCCAAACAGCTCGAGCGCACGGCGTGACGACTCGAGGACCTTGGGGTGGTGGGTGAGGCCCAAGTAGTTGTTGGACCCCATCATCACCCGTTCCTTGCCCTCGATCACGACGACCGTGTCTTCGGCCTTCGAAATGGGCTTGAAGTACGGGTACAGGCCCGCGGCCTGGATTTCGCGCGCTTTCGTGAAGCCCTTACACTTGTCGAACAGCGCGACGTGCTGCAGCGTATGCGTGTCCACAATCCCTCGTGGGAACGAGTCCGCAGATCCCCGGCGGCCGCCGAGAACCTGAACCTTACGATTCTACCGTTGACCCGCACACGACACAAGACCCGCCCCAAGTGGGCCATCTTACTGCCCCTGGCCAGCTTAGCTGTGCCCATGGCGGCCCGAGGACAGGTCCAGCCTGCGCCTGTGCCGGCGGTTCGCGCCGGGGACGTGGCGGCCCTCGCCATCGGCTCGGCTGTGGCGCTCGCCCCACGGATGTTTGGCTGGGGCCGCGATAGCGCACCCTGCGCTCCGTGCGATCGAGCGACGCTGCCGGCGATTGACCGATGGGCGATCGTGAGTCCGCGTCCTGTTTGGGGTGTGGTGAGTTGGGCGGTGCTGGGCGGACTGGTGGTAGCTGGGGTTGCGGACGCCGCGTCCCAGGAGGGGGGCGGGCCCTATGTCACCGGCATGGCGGAGTCTCTGGTCTGGAGCACGGCGGCCAGCGAACTGCTGAAGGCGGGGGTGGGGAGGCCGCGACCGGTGCTGTACACGTTGCAGGCACCCCAAGCCGCTCTCGCGACGGACAACCTGCGGTCGTTCCCCTCCGGCCATGCGTCAGCTGCGTTCGCGGTGGCCACAGCGTACTGGCTTGCGCGGCGCGACCTGACGGGGAGCCCCGGCGCCGCCGGGTGGGCCGCGGTGGGCGCCGCCGCGACTGTCGGCGTGTTGCGAGTCGTTGCGGGAAAGCACTTCCCGACGGACGTGATCGCCGGCGCACTGCTGGGAATCGCCGGCGGGGTGGCCGTCCACGCGATCAAGTTCTGACCACGCATCCGCCGCTGCCGGCCTGCGGCTGTCCTGCTCGGATGCCGGGGTGCGGCAACCGCTTGCGAAACCGTGGTACGGTGAACACGATTCGAGCGTTCGCGTGCGCTGCACGGTTCCCCCGAGCCGCGCACGGTGCTCACCGACATCCACGAAGGGCGAAACGCGATGCGTGCAATCCGTATGCTTGGCGCAATGCTGCTGCTGCTCGGCGCGGTTTCCGCGGCCGGCGCGCAGGATTTCGATCTCTCGATCCACAACATCATGCGGGGCACGGACCTGGTCGGGCGGCCGCCGCAGGGGTTGGGGGGTGGGTTCGGTGGCGGCGGATTCAGCTGGAGCCCGGACTCGAAGTTCATCTGGTTCCGGTGGCAGCAGCCGGGCGTGGATACGAGCCTCGTGGTCTATCGCGTCCCGGCGGCGGGCGGGACGCCCGAGCGATTCGAAAGCGCCAAGCCGGACACCATCGTTGCCGGAACGGCGGAGTGGTCGCCGGACCGCAGGCAGGCGATCTACGTGATCGAGGGTGATCTCGTCCTCTGGACCGGGCGCGAGACGCGGAAGCTCACGGATTCCCCGGCGCGCGAGTCGAGCCCCCAGTGGAGCGCCGACGGTCGCACGGTGTTCTTCCAACGGGATGGGAACGTCTTTGCGCTGGCACTCGACGGCGCGTCCCTGCGGCAGCTGACCGACATCCGCCGCGGCGCCGCGCCGCGGGATGAGAAGGCGCTGGAGGGGCAGCGCAAGTTCCTCGAAGACCAGGCGAGGGAGCTGTTCGAGGTCATCCGCAGCGAGCGGTACAAGCAGCAGCCGTGGAACCGTGAGTCGGAAGAGGACTCCACGCGGCCCAAGCCGTTCTTCCCGGGAGAAGGGAAGAACGTCGGGGGACTCCAGGTGACGCCGGACGGCAAGTTCGTCCTGATGACGGTGAGCGAGCAGCCCCGCGATGCCAAGCGCCTCACCATGCCCCTGTGGATCACGGACGACGGCTACGTCGCGACCTACACCGGGCGGACCAAGGTTGGTGACAAGCAGGGCACGAGCCGCGCGGCCGTCCTCGAGGTGGCGACGGGCAAGGTCACGTTCGTCGGGGACAGCGTCGGCAGCGGTGATCGTGACATCTCCGGCGTGGCCGTGTCGCCGGCGTCGACCCATGCCTTGGCGCGGGTGACCACCCACGACGACGAGCACCGCTACTGGGTCGTCGTGGATCTCCCTGGCCTGGAGGAACGGATCGTAGCGCATGATCGCGACAGCGCCTGGCTCTCGTCCCCGGGCCCCCAGATGCCAAACCGCGGTGGGTTCTTGGGTGATGGTGCGACCGTGTGGTTTGGCTCGGAGCGGACGGGGTGGGCACATCTCTACACCGTTCCAGCGGCGGGGGGAGATCCGACGGCTGTGACGAGCGGCGAGTGGGAGGTGCTTGATGCCGATCTCTCGCTGGACGGCTCCACGTGGTACGTCACGGCCAACAAGGAGAACTTCGCCGAGATCCACTTCTACTCGGTGCCGGCAAGAGGCGGGACGATCACGCGGATCACCGACCCGCTCGGTCGGCAGGACGCCACCGCGTCGCCCGACGGGAAGTGGCTCGCCATCTCGCACTCCACGGCCGATCATCCGCCGGAGCTGTATGTCCAAGAGAACCGAGCCGGGCGAGCCATGCGGCAGGTCACCGAGAGCACCAACCAAGAGTGGCGCCGTGGTCCGTGGATCAAGCCGGAGATCGTCATGATCCCGGCGCGGGACGGCGTGGGCGTGCCCGCCCGACTCTACCGGCCCACCGGACAGGTCCGACCCGAGGGTCAGCGACCAGCCGTGATCTTCGTCCACGGCGCGGGATACGCGCAGAACGTGCACAACTGGTGGGCGAGCTACTTCCGGGAGTACATGTTCCACCACTATCTCGCGTCGCAGGGCTACACCGTCCTCGATATCGACTACCGGGGGAGCGCGGGGCACGGGCGGGATTGGCGGACGGCGATCTACCGGCACATGGGTGGCAACGATCTGACCGACCAGGTAGACGGTGCCCGCTGGCTCGTCCGTGAGATGGGTGTGGATCCGGCACGGATCGGGCTCTACGGCGGGAGCTACGGCGGGTTCATGACCCTGATGGCGCTGTTCACCGCGCCCGACGTCTTCGCAGCCGGTGCCGCCCTGCGGCCGGTCACGGATTGGGCGCACTATAACGACGGCTACACGTCCTCGATCCTCAACGATCCGCAGAGCGACTCGACGGCCTACCGCCGGTCATCGCCCATTTACTTCGCCGACGGTCTGCAGGGGCGGCTCCTCATCTGCCACGGAATGGTGGACGACAACGTTCTATTCTACGACACCGCCCGCCTCGCCCAGAAGTTGATTGAACTCGGCAAGTCCGGTTGGGAGGTTGCC
>JAOUDR010000234.1 GCA_029859185.1 Gemmatimonadota bacterium | reverse complement strand
GCGCCGCGACGACGGCACCGAGCTGCGCTTCGCCTTGGTCGCACATGGACTCGCGCCCATCCGCGAGACAGACGAATGACACCTTGCTTGACGACGCGGCACTGGAAGGTCGATCCGCACCAAATAGACTACGGCACCTGCCACGGTGCTCGGCGTGGACGCGCACGGCCGCACGCCCTGCGAGGACCTGGATCGGTGGACCTGCATGGCGAGCCAGCGTGCGCAAGAGGTGAGCGAGGCGCGCCGGAGGCGTTGCCGCTGGAGCACTGTGACGTGGCGCTGATAGGAGGTCGTTCACGGGGATCGGTGTTGGCTCGGATGGCACGAGGGCGCTCCGTCGCACGCCTGACCACCTTGGTGCTCGGTGGCATGCTGATTGGCTGCAGCCGGTCCCCGTCGACGGGGCAGCCGGGACCGACGGATGTGGAGCTGCAGGTTGCCGCGACGGCGCTCTCGGACTTCGTCGGTGAGCCGGACTCCCTCGGAGAGCTGCGCCTGGTCAAGAGCCTCCAAGCACGAACGGCGGCCTTTCCCGATTCCGCCGCCTGGACGGCGGCCATCGGCGACCTCGTCCCCAGCCGGGATCGCCATCCGACACTCATCGCCAGCTATTGGCGGGCGAATCGGCACGCCCGACCGCTGCCCGACACCCTGCGCGTACCCGGCTGGAGAGTGCGGCTCGTCGATATCCCAACCAACGATCCGCAGCACGTGGGCACCGTCTACTACGTGTCACGCGTCGGGTTCACACCGGACCGGGACAGCGCACTGGTGGCCGTGGACGGGCTGTGTGGGCAGTTGTGTGGGCGCGGCGTGCTCGTGCTGTATGTCCGGACCCTCGGCGCCTGGCGTCTCGCCTCAACGCTGCAGTCGCTGCAGTATTGAAATGAAGGACGCACCGGCATGCGAGGCCATCTGGTGACACGAGCCGACGAGCTGCTCTACCCCGTGCTCTGCCTCGCCCGCGACAACTCGGTATCCGTCGCGCCCACTGCCGCCGACCTGTGCCGGTGCAACGCACTCGCCTGGGGTTCCGCAATCGCTACTTTGACGACCTGCTGCTGTTCGATGCGACCGCGACCCCCTATCGCGTCCAGTCCGCGGAGCTCGACACTCCCCTTCGGGGCTGGGGTCGCCTGGTCGCCCGCGCGGTGAACCGGCAGCTCATCGTCGCGCCGGCGCTCGAACGCGTCGGGCCCGCGTCGCTGGACCACGCCCGGGCGACTGCGGTCGAGTGGCTGCGGCGAGCGCCTGGCTTCTGGCAGGAGACATACGATCTCGCCGAGTGGGAAGGCCTGATCGCGGGCGCCCAGCGCATGGAGGCACTGTGCGGCGTGTTCACCTGACTCAGCGGCGCGCAGGCGCAGGCCGGCAGCGCTGCACGACAACTGGGCGTCGAGAGGCAATGGATGGCGTACGACCTGAATGACGTATCACGCGACCTGACGCGGGTTCTGGCGGGCAGCGCCTCCTTCGACGTGCGGGCCCGGCTCGAGCACCACCTCCTTACGGTGTTGCGGGTGGAAGGGAGCGGGGCGGTGGCCACCCTGCTTCGCGCGGTTCCCGGACACGACTTCATGCCGCTCGGTGAGGGCGTCTCCGAGCACGAGATCCGATTCGTGACCGCTGGACCCCATCCTCGGATCCTGGTCACCACCTACCTCGGCCCGCACGCCGCGTCGGTGAACGTGACGGTGGAGGACGCCGCACGCGAGCCACCGCGGCCGGATCCTCGACATCGCGCGTTCTACGAGGTGTGGGAGCGTCTGCTGGGTATCCCGGATGCGGACGCGGCCGGCCTGGACCCAGGACGGAGGGCGGTATTTCTCGTCGGCCTCCTCGAATCGGACGTGATGAACGGCGGGCTCGGGCAGTACCTCACCAATACCGACGGCGTCCATCTCGAGGACACGATGCGCTGCCTCTCCGCGATCGGCGCCGAGCGGACCCGCGCCATTCTGTCCGAAGCCGCTGCCCTGGGATCCGGCGCCGAGTCGTATGCGGCCACGTGGGCGTCGAGGTCCGCGGAGTTCGAGCGCCTCGACGATCAGTTTCTGGAGTGCGGTGAGGATCTGGCCGGACTGACCGCGGACGCCTACCTGAGAGACGACACGGGAACGATCCAGCGACTTGACGATCGCTGATGGCGCTCGCGATGTTGCGACGGCGTTCGCCAATTCGCTCGCATGGCCGGTGAGGTGCCTGCCGGTCGTGCGCAGACGGTGAGCCCGCGGGGAGGAACCAGCAAGTGACTCACCCCACCCTCCAAGATCAGATCGCGGTCGCAACGGCCAACGAGGACCTGCACGTGCCGGCGCTGTTCGGGCAGTGGGCGGAGCGCGTGCTGGATGCCATTCCGATCGAGCGTGGTATCCGCTTGCCACTCGCCCGAAACTGAAGGACGCATGGACCTGCCGCCTCCAGCCGCACCCTGGCACACGCTGCTCGCGCCGCTGCCCGCCGACGCCGTTCCGCGACGGGGTCCGGTGGCGCCCGCGGCGATCACCGGCGCCCCGGAGGGCGCTGCCATCGCCGGCTGGGAGCAACTCACGCTCGAGCTCAGCGCGGGAACCGCCGGTCTGCGGGCCGTGCTCGTGGTGCTCGATCAGGCCGGCCAGCCGATTGCCGCTTCCGACCGCGTGCTCTATCGGATCGACCATGGGGCCGCGGGTGACGGCCGGACCGAGTACCGCCACGCCACGATAGGCGGCCGGTTCGAGACGGACGGCACATTCCGGGGTACGCGGTGGCACACCGTGAGCAGCGAGAGTGCAGCGGGAGAGGAACTGGAGAACAGGTCCACACCGTCGACCCCGACCGCCGCAGACGTCACGGCGCTCGAGGCCATCGTCGCCGACATACTTCGTCGCGCGCCACCGCCGGCCCGACTCTGACACCCGGCAGACTCCGCGGGGCGCGGCACAGCTTGCCACGCCCCGACCGCTTCGCCCACCGTTCCTGCAAAGGACGTCCGCTCACATGACTTCTGCTCGCCTCCACATCGCAAACTGGCAAGTGTGCTTCGTGCTCCTCGGACTCGCCGCGTTGCCGGCTACCGAGGCGCGTGCCCAGCCAGGCTTCCGCGCGTGGGTAGGGCTGTACGACCCGGCGCACCTCGGCCGGCTCGAGAACGAGAACCGGCTCGGTCAGTTGTGCACGGATTCCTCGACCCTGGCCGAGTGTTACGCTGAGCAGCTTGCCCCCGCCGTGGCGGTCTATCCGCTGTACGCCGAGCCGGACACGACGTCGCGTCCGATCGGGGACCTGCTCGTGGTCGCCACCCCCGGCCGAGGATTGACCACCCATTTCCGTGCTGCTGGGGCGCGGGACGCCGTGACGTTCACGCCGGACCTGTTCCTCCAGGACTGGGGCTACGGGCCGTTTCTTCATCAAACCATCTCCGCACAGCAGGGGAGCTGGTTTCAGCTCCCGCGCAGGCCCTGGGACGAGCCGGTGTGGGTCTACCGCCCGAGCGAGAACGAACTCGGTAGCGTGACGTTCGTGCAGGCTGGCGATATCCTCGAGATGCGTGGAGCGGGATGGTACGTCGTTGCCGCGGAGCCGGATGCGCTCGTGCTTCGCCCCGAGCAACGGGCAGATCTGTGGTGTGAGGAAGGCGACCCGCCTCCGCTCACGCCCGCGGATCCGACGCGCTTCTCGCGAGCCGAGTTGCTCGACGCCGACGGACACCTGGTGTTCCGGTTGAAGTACCTCAAGGGCTGCTGAGGTTTCGGTCACGGAGGTCATCCATGACGCGTTTGCGCACGGGCTCCATCCTCGCCGGGCTCACCGCCCTCGGCTTCCTCGGTACCGCGGTGCTGCACAGCACCGGCTTCCCCGCCGTCACCGAACTCGCGGCTGACGTCCCGTCGGACCTTGGGCCGCTCATGCCGGCCCTGTGGCTGGTGTTCTCGCTCGACCTCACCGTGCTCGGGCTCATCATCGCCGTGGTAACATGGCGGCCGGCTCCGATCGGACGCCCGATCCTCGCCATCGCAGCACTCTCGCCGCTCGGCACGGCGATCCTGCAGCTCGCGACCATCGGCTTCGTCCCCCCAACGGCAATCCTGTGCGGTATCGCGGTACTCGCCCTCGTGGCGGCGGCCGTCCTGCCTGGCGCATCGCGTCCGATGGCCCCCTAGCACCGCACCGCACCGCACCCTGCGAAACTTCGCTTGCGGGCGACCGTAGGGCTGTGGTTTCCTCCTCAGCCGGGGCGTAGCCATGCGAGCAGCCGCTCGACGCAATCCCGTCCGCGTTGCCACGGCCGGAGTGCTGTGCATCGTCGCTGCGGGCGCATGCAGCTGGCCCGAAGGCCCCATCGTCGAGACGATCGGACCGCCGGTGGTGGTGGGTCCGTTGACGCTCACTCCTATCCGGTATGCGGAGACCGAGTACTGGCTGATTCCCACGCCTCGCAAGCTGATTCCCGGCCCGCGGACGCTCGAGGCTGAGGAGGGCAGTCTGCGTGTCCCAACGCGGCATGCCGGCCCCAGCGCGGATTCGATCACGATCCACTTCGTGCGCTTCAAGAGCACGAGCGAGCACCCCGGACCGCCAATCGTCTACCTGGCCGGCGGGCCGGGAGGATCCGGCACGCGCTCGTCCGCGGGCGACCGGTTTGATGTATTTCAGGCGCTGCGCGCCGTGGGCGACGTCATTGCCCTCGACCAGCGTGGCACGCACCTGACGGACCCGTACCTGGTCTGCCCCGATAGCTGGGACTACCCCCTCGATCAGCCGACCGAGCTCGCGATCATGCGGGACGCGATCGGTCCGTTCCTGAGCGCGTGCTACGCGCACTGGTCGGACTCCGTGGACGTGCAGGCCTTCAACACGCGCGAAAGCGCGGCCGATCTCGACGACCTCCGCGCGGCGCTAGGTGCCGATCGGTTGGTGTTGTGGGGTATGAGCTACGGTACCCATCTCGCGCTCGCCTATATCCGCCAGTTCCCGGACCGGGTGGCAGCCGCCATCCTCGCCGGCACGGAGGGACCCGATCACACCTACAAGCTGCCCGCCAACCTGGACCGGATCCTCGTCCGGGTGGACAGCGCGATGAAGGCGGATCCCAAGCTGAGCGCCGTCCTTCCGGACTTCCTGACCGATCTCCGTGGGTTACTCGCGCGGTTGGAGGAGCGTCCCGAACGCATCGCCTTCGTCGATCCCGACACGAGTGATTCCGTCACCGTGGTGATCGGCGCCGACGATCTCCGTCGCGGCGTGTTCTTGGATCTGGGCGAGCGTGAAGACGTCGTGGCGTTCCCGCGCCGGATCATCCCGATTCTGCGCGGGGATTTCTCGGCGATCGCACCGCTCGTTGCCCGGGGCCGGCGCGGGATGCGCGAGCTGGCCATGACGGTCGCCATGGACTGCAGTTCCGGTGCCTCCGCGGAACGGCTCTCGCTGATCGAGCAACAGGCCGC
>JAOUDR010000233.1 GCA_029859185.1 Gemmatimonadota bacterium | reverse complement strand
CGATCCCCCACCCGATCCGATCCCGGCACCTGGCATGCTCTTCATCCGAGCCGAGCCGTGGGGCAAACTCTTCGTGGACGGCACGCACGTTGGCCAGACGCCCGCCATCGGCATCCCCATCGCGGCCGGCGAACACCGGCTGCGCATCGAGCGCGACGGCTATGAAACCCTCGAGCGTGATATCGTCGTCGAGCCCGGGACGGAACTGCGCCTAACCGATCTCCGCCTCCAGGCCCGCAGCCAATGAGGCGTGGGGTCCGGCTGAGCCTCTGTGTGCTGGCCATGGTGGCACCGATGGTGGCCCGCGCCCAGTCGCCGGAGCAGACACTCGAGCAAGGGATCCAGGCCTACCGGGAACTCGAGATGGAATCGGCCGGCTGGCTGCTGCGGCAGGCGCTCGCCAGCGACCAACTCGACGCGTCGCAGCGTATTGCGGCGCTCACCTACCTCGGTGCCGCCGAACTCTACCGCGACCGGCGGGACTCGGCGCTCTCCGCCTACGCACAACTGATCCGTCAGGAGCCGTATCACGAACTCGATCCGCTGGTGTTCGGTCCCGACGTGCAGGCGATCTTCGAGGAGGCCCGGCGGCGGACCCCGGTGGTCGAGGTCGCGGCAACCCGGACCTCGTTCGCGCCGGGGGCGAACGGGTTGCCGGTGCGGCTGCGGGTCAATACCCCGCACGTCGTCGTGGTCACCGCCGAGGCCGTGAATGGCACGGTGCTCGACACGCTCTTCCGCGAACGCGTGCGCGATCGCGCGACCGCGCATTGGGATGCCAGTGGCCCCCCCGGCGTGCGACCACCCGTGGGCGGTTTCGTCCTCGGGATTGCGTCGCTGGACGGTCGCGGTCGCGTGAGCCGGCGCGTGACCCTCCCGGTGCACGTGACGCGATCCCCCGAGAGTCCGCTCGCGGTGCCGGACCCTCCCACGCTGCTCCCCGAGACACAACCCGCGGGCCCGGCGTACACACGGCTTGGTTTCGGCATCGCCGCCGCGGCCGCCGCCTATCTCATCACACCCGCGTTCACGGATTCCAAGGCGCCCCAGATTGCCCTCACGGCAGCGTTCGCCGCCGCAGGCCTCATTGGGTTCTGGGAGGTGCGCCCTGGCAAGCCGCTCCCCAAGAACGTCGTGGCCAACGAGGTCGCCCGCGAAGCATGGGAGGCCCGCGTCGGCCGGGTTCAGCAAGAGAATCGACACCGGGCCGACGGGGGGACGGTGACCATCGAGGTTGGGCGAGTTGGAGGGTCGTAGGGGGTGGGTCGCGGGAGGTAGGGGAGACGGCAAGACGGCAAGACGGCGAGCGGTGGGGGAGGTACTGGCGGGAGTGGATTCCTTGGGGATTCCACTCCCGCCTTTCGCCTGCGGGCCGCTTGCCGTCTAGCCGTCTAGCCGTCTGTACTTTATCCTGTGCGGCCTATCCGCCTCCCCTCCCTTTCTCCTCTTGTAGTCCGCGGCGTACTCCTGATAGTTCCCTTCATACCAGAACACCTGGCTTTCGCCCTCGAACGCGAGGATATGGGTCGCGATCCGGTCGAGGAACCACCGGTCGTGGCTTACCACGACGGCGCACCCGGCGAATGACAGGAGTGCGTCCTCGAGCGCGCGGAGCGTGTCCACGTCGAGATCGTTCGACGGCTCGTCGAGGAGGATCAGGTTGCCGCCACCGCGGAGCAGCTTGGCGAGGTGCAGCCGATTGCGTTCGCCGCCCGAGAGCGTGCCCACCCGCTTCTGTTGGTCGGCGCCACGGAAGCCGAAGCTCGCGCAATAGGCGCGCGCATTGACCTCGCGGTCACCAAAGTCCAGCACGTCTTCCCCGCCGGTAATCTCCTCGAAGACCGTCTTGGTTGGCGTGAGCGCTTCACGCGACTGATCGACGTATCGGGCCACGACGGTCTTGCCCACCGCGAGACGGCCGGATGTGGGTGATTCCTGTGCCATGATCATCCGGAACAACGTCGTCTTGCCGGCGCCGTTGGGGCCGATGACGCCCACGATGCCGCCGGGTGGGAGGCGGAAGCGCATCCCCTCGAACAACAGCCGATCCCCGAACGCCTTGGAGACGTCCTCGGCCACCACGACCTCGTCACCCAGCCGCGGCGGCCGGGGAATGAGGATCTCGGCCCCGGCATCCCGATCGCCGCCCTTCTGCGCGAGCAGGTCCTCGTACGCGCTGATCCGCGCCTTGGACTTGGCGTGCCGCGCCCGCGGCGCCATCCGGATCCACTCCAGCTCGCGTTCCAGGGTCTTCCGGCGAGCCGACGCCTGCTTTTCTTCTGAGGCGAGCCGTGCCTGCTTCTGCTCGAGCCACGACGAGTAGTTGCCCTTCCACGGAATCCCCGCCCCCCGATCGAGCTCGAGGATCCACTGTGCCACGTTGTCGAGGAAATAGCGGTCGTGCGTGATGGCGACCACGGTGCCCGGGAACTCGGCCAGGTGCCGCTCGAGCCAGGCGACGGACTGGGCGTCCAGATGGTTCGTCGGCTCGTCGAGCAGCAGCAGGTCGGGCTGTTGGAGCAGCACCTGGCAGAGCGCGACCCGCCGCTTCTCACCGCCCGAGAGAGTCGTGACGTCGGCGTCCCCGGGGGGCAGACGCAGGGCATCCATCGCAATGTCGAGCCTGCGGTCCAGCTCCCAGGCACCGACGGCCTCGATCCGGTTCTGGAGCTCGGCCTGGTGCTCCAGCAGCCGGTTCATCGCGTCGTCGTCCATCGGTTCCGCGAACCGCATGCTCACCTGCTCGAACTCGGTGAGCAGGTCACGGACATGCTGGAGCCCCAACTCCACGTTGCCGCGCACGTCCTTGGACGGATCGAGCACCGGTTCCTGGGGCAGGTAGCCGATCCGGATACCGTCGGCGGGTCGCGCATCGCCTTGGAAATCGTGGTCCACGCCGGCCATGATGCGGAGCAGGGAGCTCTTCCCGGCGCCGTTGGCGCCGATCACACCGATCTTGGCCCCGGGGAAGAACGCGAGGTTGATCCCCTTCAGGATCTCCCGTTGGGGGGGGACGACCTTGCGCAGGTCGTACATGGTGTAGATGTACTGTGCGGGCATAGGACGTAGGGTGTAGGTGGTGAGACAGTGGGAAGGATAGACGGCAAGACGGCGAGACGGCTAGCGGTGGGGAGGCGTGAGGTGGCAGCGTTCTGAAGATCACCACTGCCGGGGATGAACCGCGGAAGGCGGGAGGCCACTCCCGCTCGGAGCCCACCTCCCGCGTCGATCCTGTGAACCGCTGGCCGTCGGCCGTCTGACTTTCGGCCTACTCGACCTTGCGTACGTTGGCCGCCTGCAGCCCTTTTGGCCCTTCCTTGGTCTCGAACTCGACGCGATCCCCTTCCGCCAGGGTGCGGAACCCATCCGCCTGGATCGCCGTGTGGTGGACGAAGACGTCCGGGCCGCCCTCCTGCTGGATGAAGCCGAACCCCTTCGCGTCGCTGAACCACTTCACCACGCCCTGCGGCATACGGCACTTGCTCCTGTGATCGAGGGGCCTACTGCCCGTCAGACACACCGGCCCTCGCCACCGGCATGCAAATGCAAAACGCACCGCTTGCGGGGGAGGCCGCGGCGGTGCGACGAGGGATCAGCATACAGTTCACGAATCGATACTGACGGCGTCTTCTCGGACGAACGTGCGGCCCGGCCCGGCTTTTGTCAAGCATCGCGGCATCGGTATCTTGATGCGTGGACACCATCATTGCTCTGCTTGTCGACATCGGCGACTACGTCGCGGCGGTCCTGACGGCGCTCCTCTCGGTCGCCTCGGCCGGACACGCCATCCTCTACAAGCGGGACTCGCGGGCGACGGCGAGCTGGGTGGGCCTGATCGTCCTCGTGCCCGTCGTCGGTGCGGTGCTGTACTGGCTGATGGGCGTGAACCGGATCCGCCGCCGCGCGTCGGAGCTCCGGAGCACGAGCCCGCGTTTCACCGGCCAGTACGCGGTGCTGCATGGGGCCGACCGGCTGTTGGGGCCCGGACTCGACGCGGCCCACGCCCACCTCGCCGCCCTCGGGCGGTACGGCGACCGCGTGACGAGGCGGGCCCTCACGGCGGGCAACGCGGTCCGGCCCCTGGTGAACGGCGACGCGGCGTACCCGGAGATGCTCGCGGCCATCGATGCCGCCCGAGAGTCCATCGCCCTCGCGACCTACATCTTCGACAGCGGCGACGTCGGGCAGCGGTTTGTGGACGCGCTCGCGCGGGCGGTTGAGCGGGGTGTCGCGGTCCGCGTCCTGATCGACGGGGTGGGCGCGCGCTATTCGAGGCCCTCCATCGTGCGGGCCCTCACGGAGCGTCGCATCCCCGTCGCGCGCTTCATGCCGACCCTCAAGCCGTGGAGTGCGCCGTTCTGGAATCTGCGGAACCACCGGAAGATCCTGGTCGTGGATGGCTCGATCGGCTTCACCGGCGGAATGAATATCCGCACCGGCGGCCTGCTGGACGAGCGACCGAAGAACCCTACCCAGGACCTGCACTTCCGGCTCGAGGGGCCCGTCGTCGAGCATCTGGGGGTTGCCTTTGCCGAAGACTGGGCGTTCACGACAGGGGAGGTGCTGCCCGGACCGGACGATCGCCCAGCGGTGGAGCCGGTCGGTCCGATCGTGGCCCGGGGGATCCCCGACGGCCCCGACGCTGACTTCGAGACGATCCAGCAGATCATCCTGGGTGCCATTGCGTGCGCGCGGTCGTCCGTTCGGGTCATGACGCCGTACTTCGTGCCGGACGCCTCGCTCATCACCGCCCTCACCGTGGCCGCGACCCGCGGCGTGGAGGTCGACGTCGTGCTGCCGGCCAAGAACAACCTCCCGTACGTCTACTGGGCCACGCAGGCCCTGTTGTGGCAGGTCGTCAAACGTGATGTGCGGGTCTACCTCTCCCCGCCACCGTTCGATCACTCGAAGCTGATGATCGTGGATGGGGCGTGGACCCTGATCGGATCCGCCAACTGGGATGCCCGGAGCCTGCGGCTCAACTTCGAGTTCAACGTGGAGTGCTACGACCCCGCCCTAGCGGAGGCGGCCACGGGGATCTTCGTCGCGAAGCGCGATGCGGCCCGACCCGTGACCGCTGCTGAGCTCGATGGGCGCTCGATTCCGGTGCGGTTGCGGGACGGGATCGCGCGGCTGGCGACTCCTTACCTCTAGAGACGCGAAGACGCCGAGTCGCCGAGACCACTCGGCGTCTCGGCGCCCGCGCGTCTCTCCTCGGTGTCTTCGCTCTAGTCCTGCGGGTCCAGAATCTTGTCGATCCTCGCGACCGCGTCCCGATAATGCAGCCGCGTGGCGCGATCGGAGGGGTTGGCGGCCGTGAGCTGGCGCTTGAGTGTCTCGAGCTCGCCGCGGGCGTACGCCCGGATGTCGCTGCGCGCCACGTCCACGTTGGTGCGTTGGACGAACGCCCGGAATTGGGCCGGCCCAGCCGATGCT
>JAOUDR010000232.1 GCA_029859185.1 Gemmatimonadota bacterium | reverse complement strand
TTCCTTGAGGGAGACCCCGCAATGCGCACCCTTGTTCTCATTCTCGTTGCATTGACGCTCGGAACGACATCACCGGTACGGGCCCAGAATGCCGATGCCCTGCGCCAGGCGGGAGCGTTCGCGGTCCAGATTGCGTGGGATGACGACGTGGATGCGCATCGCCTGGGGATCGATACGGCCGTGATGCGCACGAAGGCAGAGCTCGTGATCCGGCAGGCGGGTCTCCCGGTCATTCCCGTGGCGCAGGGTGACACGCTGCCGGACGCGCTGTTCCGGGTCTACGTCAGCGCGCTCCAGCTCGAGACGGACGCGGCGGAACCGGAAAAGCTGCGCACGTTCGCCTATCTGCTGACGGCCAAGTACGTCGAGTGGCTCACGATCCGGGGACAGAACATGTTCGCCGACGTCTGGACGTGCAGTCGCTTTGGGGTGACCGAGGAGGCGGAGTTCCTCTACGCGACGGCTACCCAGTGCGTCGAGGAGTTTGCAAATCAGTGGTTGGAAGGGAATCCAAGGCGGTAGAAAGACGGTAGAAGACGGTAGAAGACGGCAGAAGACGGGCGATGATGGACGATGATGAGCGATGGCCCGATCCTGCCCCATCCCGCCGTCCCGTCATCCCGTTATCCCGTCCATCCCGCCATCCTTTCCTCCCGCCGCTTCAGTCCCCACACGCATCTGACCCGTCGAACACAGCCGGTCCGGTCGGATCGAGGAGTATCCACCCCTCACGTCCGTCCCGTTGGCGGATCCTGACCCACCACTCCGTCTCGGGCGGGCCGTCGGCCAGGGCGCGTGCGCCCGCCTGAACGGCGGCGGACTCGTCGGGATACACCCACTGCTGGTCCATCTCAAAGGGCGTGCCGCGATACCATACGTGGTAGACCCCCTCGCTGATGTGGTCCAGGACGTAGACGGTATCGCCTGGCGCCAGGCGCAGCGTATCCGAGAGTGTCAGCAGCATGCGATACGGCTGTTGGAAGACCGCGGTCGCCGCGCGTCGGATGTGGACGTTGCCGGTGAGTGCCTCCACAGCATCTCCGGGTGCCAGCATCCCGACGGTGTCGGCCCGATTCCCTTCCCGCGCAAACACCGGGATGGCAGTCCGTGCGACCCACGGTCCGTAGATGCAACACTCGAACGGGCACACGCCCTCGCGCACGAGCGGGAGCGACGGGGGTCCCTGTGCCGCGCCCGGCTCGGCCACGCTCAGCAGTGCGGCCACCACCGTCATGCCGACGAGGATCTGTCGCATCTGGTCTCCCTGAGGTTTGAGAACGCTGCAGTTGAACGATAACCCGAGAGGTGGCCGGAGCGGGACCAGAGCGACACGTTCCTTCCCTCGCTCGGCGCGCCGCGCTATCCTTTACCCCCCACCACACCTCCCTGGAGTTCTCATGCACGCACGCTCGTTCCTTGCCCGGGGGAGCCTCGCCGGACTCGCGGTTCTGTTGGCGCCGGTCGCCCCCGGAACCGCCCACGCCCAGGCGCCGGCCCCGCCCCCGCACTACGCCATTCAGAACGCGCGGATCGTGACGGGGTCGGGCGACGTCATCGAGCGCGGCACGCTCGTGATGCACAAGGGTGTGATCACGGCCATCGGCGCCAACGCCGCCGTACCCGGCGGGGCCTGGGTCATCGATGGGACGGGGCTCACGCTCTATCCGGGGCTGATCGATCCGCTCTCGACCGTTGCCGTGCCGAGTGCCATGCGCACGCCCCGCGCCGCTCGTGGCGGGCAGGGCGGTGGCCCGGGCCAGCAGGGCGCCACAGAGGGGGACTTTTCGCGGGGCCCTGAAGACCGGCCGGGTACGTTCACGTGGCAGAGTGCCGCAGACGAGCCCAGTGCCGGCGACTCGGCCATTGGGCAGTGGCGGCGGGCGGGCTACACCTCCGTCGTGGCGACGCCCGAGCGTGGGTGGTTTCCGGGACAGGCCGCGGTGCTGAACCTCGCGGGCGAGCGGGCCAACGCCATGGTGGTCGCGACGCCGGTGGCCCAGCGCGTGAATCTGGAATCGGGTCCCGGGTTCCCCGGCTATCCCGGTTCATTGATGGGTGCCATTGCCTACGTGAAGCAGGTGTTCTTCGACGCGGATCACTACGACCGCGCGTGGACCGCCTATGAAGCGGCGCCGGCCGGCAAGGAGCGGCCGACGTACGACCGCACGCTCGAGCCGCTCCGCGGCGTGTTGAAGGGGCAGACGCCAGTGCTCTATCCCGGCGTGCTCGACAAGGAGATGCGTCGCGCGGTGGATATTGCGGCCGAAACGAAGACGATGCCGGTGGTCTACGGGGCCCATGAGGGCTATCGCACGGCGGCGTATCTCGCGGAGCGCCGCGTGCCGGTACTCGTGAGCGTCAACTGGCCAGCGCCGGCCCGCGACGCGGATCCGGACGAGGAACCCGGACTCTCGACACTCAGGCTGCGGGAACACGCCCCGACGACGCCGGCGGCCTTCGAGCGAGCCGGCGTCCGGTTCGCGCTCTACGCTGGCGGCGCCAACCCGCAGGAGACGATGGCCAACGTGCGGAAGGCCATCGCGCTCGGGCTGTCGCCGGACGCCGCGCTCCGCGCGATGACGCGCACCCCCGCCGAGATCTTCGGCGTGGGTGATCGGCTAGGGACACTCGAGACGGGGAAGATCGCCAACGTGCTCGTGACCGACGGGCCGC
Organism: Gemmatimonadota bacterium; assembly: GCA_029859185.1. Lineage (GTDB taxonomy): Bacteria > Gemmatimonadota > Gemmatimonadetes > Gemmatimonadales > GWC2-71-9 > JAOTWJ01. Next base: position 2,782 of record JAOUDR010000232.1, on the reverse strand, counting down.
TGTTTGGTGACAGCACGAAGGTCAAGATGGTCTTCGTGGATGGTCGGCAGTACGAAGGCGCCGCGCCTGCCGTAGCCACGGCGGACAGCACGCCGCGCCGCCGCCGGGCCAGCGAGGGACCGGTCGGGCCGGTGGTTCCGATGGCGGACGACCGCGGCCCCTACGCCGCCAATCGCGTGACGCTGATCAAGAACGCGACGATCTTGACCGTCACCAACGGCACGATCGAGAACGGCTCCATTCTGATCCGCGACGGGAAGATTGCGGCGGTGGGGACGGACATCACCGCGCCGAGTGGCGCCACGATCGTGGATGCCGCCGGGAAATTCGTGACCCCGGGCATCATCGACGACCACTCGCACATCGCCAGCGACGCGGTGAACGAGGGGAGCGTCGCGGTCTCGTCGATGGTGGGGATCGAGGACGTGCTCGACCCGGACGACGTGGCTATCTACCGCGCGCTCGCCGGTGGGGTGACCACCGTGAACGTGCTGCACGGCTCGGCCAACCCCATCGGCGGCAAGAACGCGGTGATCAAGCTGCGCTGGGGCGCGGACGCCAAGGGACTGCTGCTCGCGGGCGCCATGCCGGGCATCAAGTTCGCCCTCGGCGAGAACACCAAGCGCGATCGCAACCCGGACCGCTATCCCGCCACCCGCATGGGCGTGCAGGACGTGATTCGGCAGGCGTTCCTCGAGGCGCAGCAGTATGCCACGGAGTGGAAAGCGTACGAGGCCCTGTCGGATCGGGAGCGCCGCACGGCGGTGGCGCCGCGCCGCGACCTCGAGCTGGAGGCGTTGGCCGAGGTCCTGGATGGGAAGCGGCTGGTGCACGCGCACTCGTACCGCGGGGACGAGATCCTTCAGTTGCTGCGGGTTGCGGAGGAGTTTGGGTTCACGATCGCCACGCTCCAGCACGTACTCGAGGGCTACAAGGTGGCCGATGAGATCGCGGCGCACGGCGCGGGCGCGGGCACGTTCTCCGACTGGTGGGCGTACAAGGTCGAAGCGTACGACGCCATTCCGTACAACGCGGCGCTCATGACCGAGCGTGGGGTGGTGGCTTCCATCAACTCGGACAGCCCGGAGGAGATGCGGCACCTGAACCAGGAAGCGGCCAAGGCCATGAAGTGGGGTGGCCTGTCGGAGGCCGAGGCGATGAAGCTCGTGACCCTCAATCCGGCCATCCATCTCGGGGTGCAGGACCGCGTGGGCTCCATCGAAGTCGGCAAGGATGCGGATCTCGCGATCTTCAGCGGCCACCCGCTCAGCGTGATGGGCGTGGTGGAGCAGACCTACGTGGACGGGCAGTTGTTCTTCGATCGGGCGCTCGATCGCGTACGGCAGCAGCAGCGTGAGACCGAACGGAAGGCCCTGATGGAAAAGGAAAAGAAGCAGGACACGCCCGCCGAGCGCCCGCGTGTCACGACCGCGCCGGAGGAGAACTGACCATGCGGATCACACGATTGTTCATCGGAAGCGCACTCGCGCTGGCGGTGCTCACCACGGCGGCCGCAGCTCAGGAGCTGGTGATCCGCGGTGGGACCGTCCATACCATGGCGGGTCCCGCGATTGCCAACGGCGCGGTGCTCGTGCGGGACGGGAAGATCGTTGCGGTGGGGACGACCGTCGCGGCCACGCCGAGCGCCACGGTCATCGACGCCACGGGGCTGCACGTCTATCCTGGCCTATTCGACGCCATCACCCAACTCGGTCTCACGGAGATCGGGGCGGTGGATGTCACCAACGATCTCACCGAGCTTGGGACCTTCAACCCGCACCTGCTCGGCGCCACCGCGGTGCATCCGGCGAGCGAGCACATCCCGGTGGCGCGCGCCAGCGGCATCACCCACGCCGTCGCGGCACCGGGGGTGCGGACCGGTGGCATCGGCGGGCAGGGGTCCCTGGTCAACCTCGACGGCTGGACGGTCGAGGAAATGCTGGTCGCGCCCTCGGTGGGCCTGATGGTGGACTGGCCCAGCATGCGGACGCGTGGATTCGGGTTCGGTGGTGGTGGTGGCAGGGTCACCTCATACCGTGAGGTGAAACGGCAACACGACGAGCGGGTGGATTCGCTCGGGGCCTGGTTCGATGCGGCACGCCAGTATCACCATGCCGTGGCGAGTGGTGCGTCCGTGCCGCGCGACCTCCGGCTCGAAGCGTTCGCGCCGGTGCTGAGCGGCGAGCTGCCGTTGCTCGTGACCGCCAATACCCCGCGCGAGATCCTCGAGGCCATCGCCTTTGCCGAGGCGCAGAAAGCTCGGATCGTGATTCTCGAGGGGAACGAGGCCTGGAAGGTGGCCGACACGCTGGCCGCCAAGCACGTGCCGGTGATCCTCGGCAAGACGGCGGCGCTGCCGTCGAGCGAGAATGAGGAATACGACGAGCGCTATGCCCAGCCCGGCAAGCTCTACGCCGCTGGCGTGAAGTTTGCGATCTCCACGTTCGACGCGTCGGACTCGCGCACCACCCCGTTCGAGGCCGGCTTCGCCGTCCCCTACGGACTGCCCGAGGAGGAAGCGCTGAAGGCGATCACCGTCTACCCGGCCGAGATCCTGGGCATCGGGGACCGGTTGGGCACGATCGAGGTCGGCAAGATCGCCAACCTGATCGTAACCGACGGCACCCCGCTCGAGATCCAGACCCAGGTGACCCATGTGGTGATCGCGGGCCGCGAGGTGAGCCTCGAGAACAAACACCACGCGTTGTATGAGAAGTATCGGGGGAGACCGAAGAAGTAGGGCGGACAGGGCGGACAGGGACGGACAGGGGGACTAGATTGA
>JAOUDR010000231.1 GCA_029859185.1 Gemmatimonadota bacterium | reverse complement strand
ACCTGAGACACGAGACGCGTCCAGGTGCTGCTGCCGTCCGGCGCGTACCAGACGGCCAGGACTGGGTACAGGGCATCATCGGCCGCGTTGACGGTTCCGTCAGCGTTCAGATCGGGATCGACGCGGTTATACCAGAACTTCAAGGTTGCGGGATTGCGGTCGCTGAACCTGAGCCCCGAGGGCTGGAACTCGACCTTCATCGTCGAGGGGTCGATCGACAAGCGGATTTCCACCGAGTCGCCGGAGGACAGCCGGCTGCCGTCGGGCCTACGATAGAGGCCCTCCTTGGGAACGTCGAACTGCAGGAGATTGAGGTTCGCCAGGCCGCTGTCCTTGTACTTCACCCTGACCGACGCCGCCTTCCCTTTCACGGCCCAGAAGGAGAGCGCGTAGGTCTCGGGCTCGGCGCCGGACGCAAGCCGCAGGATGTGGACGTCGGAACCAGCCATCGGCTCACTCGCGGCCTCACCCAGCGAGGCGAGCGGGAGGTCTACCGCTTCCGGCGACGACGACGGGACGACAGCGTCGCTGCAGGAGATCGCTGCGAGAGCGAGACCCAGCGAGGTCAACAGGCGGCGCGTGGACATGAGCATCTCCGTGAGTGGCTGGAAGTGTGGATACCGTACTGCCGGTCCACCAAGGCAGGATGCGCGCCATGCGTGGGCCCGCTCGTAGTCCGGTGAACCATCAGCAGTTACCCGGTCGCCGTGCATTGCCGACCTGGCGCCCAGGGACGTTTCGTCCCTGAGGGTGGGGCGGGACGGCCCGGTGGGGAGCATCGGTGTCTGGCTCATCCGGCCCTAGTACGCCACGGCGTAGTTCGAGAAGTGCCGGAGCTCGACCTTGAGCCAGTTGCCTGCCCGGTCCGCCGTGGTGGGCAGCACGGCCCACGGCAGCGTCGCATCCGCCTGATACCAGATATTGGGGAGGCCACCGCTCGAGCCGACGTCCACATACTTGAGGTACACCCACAGGAGCACGGGCCGGGAGCCGGTGAAATACGAGCCGTGCGGCCCGAACTCGAAGCTGACGGAGGCGCTGTCCACCCGCGCACGGAGCTCTACCTCCGCCCCGTCGGGCACCGGGTTGCCATCCGCATCCACGAACTGCGCGCTGGCCGGCACATCCAGGACCATGAAGTAGTTGCCGTCCTCATGGAAGATGACGAAGCTCTGCTTCCACCCCTGGTGCGCCACGAAAGTCGTGTCGTAGGTCCTGAGCCGCGGCGCATCCGGGAGGAAACGCAGCGGCGCGGGCGCGCCGCTCGGCGCCAGCGTGATGGTGGTGGTGTCCGCCACCAGCCCGTCAGTGGGTGCAGTGGTCCGGTTACCGTTCCGAGCCTCGCTCATCGCCCCGGTCGGCGACGCGGCGACGTTTTCGCCCGTCGCCAGGGGGCCGGCGCCCTCGGCACAACCCAGGAGGATCGAGCCGAGGGACGCCGCGGCGAAGATGTTTCTCAGCGATGACATGTTCGTATCCCTTTCACGCCTTGAGGCACGGCCGTCGAGGATGGGTTACCAGGCCACCGAGTAGCCGGAGAAGTGCTGGAGCGCCGCCGTGAACGACTTGGTGCTGAGCGACTGGGTCGCCGGAATCGTGGTCCACGGACTGGACGGGTCGGCCTGATACCACATGCCGAGCAGTTGGGTCTCGATATAGGAGTCGCTGGAATTCACCTGGCCGTCGCCGTCCAGGTCGCCGCCGGCGCCGCTGTACCAGATCTGCAGCTGGGACGGCGCGCCGAACTGCATCTGATGCGGCTCGAGGGACACGGTGAGGGCGTGGGGGTCCACCGTGGCGGTGACCAGGACGGAATCCCCCATGGCGATCGTGCCGCGACCGGGGACGTAGGTCGGATCGCTGATCGTGAGCTTCATGAACGGCGAGGTGCCGCCGTTCGCCGCATAGTTGATCTGCAGCGTGCGCGCCTGGCCCCGCTTGGCCCAGATGGTCGCCTGGTACTGTGTAAGCGCGATGCTGGGGGCCGGCTTGACCACCTCAGCCGCGATCGCCCACTTCGCGTTCTTGTCCTTGGTCCAGCCCATGATGAGGTTGGCGGAACCTGTCGCAGTGCTCCCGGCCCCGACGTCGTCGCCGCCAGAGGTACCGTAGGCGAGCTTCCATGCCTGGCTCTGCCCCGATGCCGGGGCGAGGCTCTTGGCCGCGTTGCCATCGGTGGCCACGGTGCTCACCACCAACTCGTTGGCGCCGCTGGAGTCGGCCACCGTCGGGTCGTTGGTGCCGGTGTCGGTCGAGCCGTTCACCGCCAGCCCCCGGAAGGGCGAGACCTGGTTGGCCCCAGTCAACGAGACCGCACCGCCCACGACCTTGGCGCCGCCCGACAGGGTGACCGTCACGTTCGCGGTGCCTGACGGGGGTGCGACGAGGAACCACTGCTCGACCCGGACGGCGCCGTCGTGGTTGTTGCGCGCCTGCAGGAAGGTCATGGCCTCGCCCGCATAGGAAACGCCTCTCACGACGTTGTTCGCGTTCCGGATGGCCACGCCGACCACCAGCAACCGGCTCGCCCCGGTCCCCACGGTATGCGACCAGGTGAGCGAGGAGGTGCTGGCCGTCTTACTGCTGGATTGGTCCACTACGGCCGGCGTGGGCACGAGGACCTGGGCGAAGCGGGAGCCGACCGCGTTCGCGCCCTCGAAGGCGAACTGCGGCTCAGTGGTTGTGGCCCAATTGAGGAAGCGCGGCCCCTGCTCCATCGCTGGGGGCGCTGAGGGGGTCTCGGCACACGCCGAAACGATGAGCACCAGCCCCAGCGAGATCAGAAAGCGGCGAGCGGACACGTCGCGTCTCCAGGTGTCGGGAATAGACCGGGCACAGCTTGCTGCCCGCCTGACAACGCAGAAAGCGTTCCGTTCGCGTGCCGCCTCCCAAACTCTTGCGGTTGTTGGGGTTATCGATCAGGGCTTCGGTACCGCGTGGGGGACCAGGGTCAGTTCGTCCCTGGGGGGTGGAGCGGGGCGGCCCAGGATGGGCGCCGCGTCCGGTTCAACCGGGGGTGGGTGCGACCTCTTCCTCGTCTGCTTCCAACTCCTCCTCGGCGCCGGCCCCGTTCAGCATGCGGCGCAGGCGCTTGGTGGAGATGCCGAGTTGTCTGGCGGCTTCACTCCGATTGCCGCCGAACCACTTGACGGTGGCATGGGCCACCGCGCTGGTGATCTCGTCCAGTGGTGCCGGGAAGTTGAATGGTGCGCCGTTCTGGGCCTGGCTCTGGGCCGAGCTGGGCAGCTCCTCGACCTGCAGTTCGCCGGGCGGCGAGAGCAGCAGCGCCCGTTCCACCGCGTTCTTGAGCTCCCGCACATTTCCAGGCCAGGGGTGACCGCGGAGCTTGCGCTTGACCTCGGCGGTGAGCTCGGGGACGGGGACCTCGTGCTCCACCGCCAGGCACTCGAGCAGCCGCTGGGCGATGAGGATCATGTCGTCATCCCGCTCGCGGAGCGGTGGCAGGGTGACGACGACGCTGCTGAGACGGAAATAGAGGTCTTCCCGGAACGTTCCCTCGCGGACCCGCCTCGACAGGTCCTCGTTGGTCGCCGCCAGAATGCGGACGTCCACCGCCTTGGTCTTGGTCCCGCCCACCCGGCGGATCTGCCGGTCGTCCAGCACCCGGAGCAGCTTGGCCTGAAGGCCGAGCGGCAACTCGCCGATCTCGTCCAGGAACAGGGTGCCGGTGTCTGCGATCTCGAACAGCCCCGGCTTGGCCGCGTGTGCGTCGGTGAAGGAGCCGCGTTCGTGGCCGAACAACTCGGATTCGATCAGGTTTTCCGGGAGGGCGGAACAGTTGACTGGAACGAAGGGCGCTTCGCGGCGCGGGCCTCCGGCGTGAATGGCGCGCGCCAGGACCTCCTTGCCGGTACCGGTCTCTCCCAGGATGAGGACCCGCGCATTTCGGTGGGGCACCAACCGGGCCGCGCGGGACAGCTCCCGTTTGAGGGCCGGGCTCTCTCCAATGATGCCGTCGAAGGCGTGCGAACCGTTGGGACCGGCGCTGCCGCTGCCACCGGTTGCGCGCGGGGTCTTGACCGCGGCCGCCACCGCGTTCCGGAGCAGCTCGAGGTCATCGGGCAGGACGAAGTAGTCGCGCGCACCCTGAGCCACCATCTGCATGGCGATGCGACGCCCCGGATCGGCCCCCACGACCAGGGTGCGGAACCCAAGGCGCTGCGAGCGATCTTCCAACCACTGGAGCGCCTGCCGCTCCTCCCCTCCGGCCGCCAGGATGACGGCCGCGGTCTCATGGGACGGCGGACTGTACTTGTCGGCAGGTACGATGTCGACCGGGACGCCGAGATCCGAGGCGAGATCGCCCCAGAGCCCACCAAATGAATCGGAGAAGGCGATGACGAAAACCCGGGATCCCATACCCCTCCATATAGTAGTGCGAATGCCGCGCGGTCGATTCCGCCCTCGCGACCGTACCTGCCCGGCCGAACTGGCCAGCCCAACGAGTCCAATACTGAAGCACGGTGCGTGCCTTGGGGCGGTTTGACCCAGGCAGGGTCACCGCGTCCCTCCGGCACCCTATGCCATCCCCGGTCCCAATCGCCTGCCTGACATGATGTTGCGGAATCGGCCGCGAATGGCCTCCGAGTTGCACCTGCCTTCCCTGGGGCTTCCGTCGTGCGCCACGTCACACATTGCCGGCTTGCGACGCTGAGAGCTGAAGAGTTCGGACCTCGCAGAATGCGAACGGGGGAGCGTGCACTCGTCAAAGCCGACGGAGCATCGAAAGGCCGAGCGCGACGGCGCGGGCGCCTTGAGTCTGTGGCGCAATCCGGCCGAAGGCGGCAGCGGCGTGCCCGGTCGCCCCATCGGGGCGGACCAGGAGACGGCCCAGCTGCGGCTGGCGCTGCAGCGCGCCGAAGCCGAGCGCGACACCGCACGGGCTTTCCTTACTCATCTGTCGAACGAACTGCGGAGTCCGCTGTCCGCCATTCACGGCATGACGGACCTGGTCCTGGGCACGCAGCTCAGCGCCGATCAGCGCGAGATGCTGGGCGTCATGCAGCGGGGCGGGCAGAGCCTCCTCGGCATCATCACTAATGTGCTGGATCTGTCGAAGCTCGACGCCGGCAAACTTCAGCTCGAGCCGCGCCCCTTCGAGTTCCGCCCCTGCCTGGAGGAGTGCCTCGACCTGCTCTCGGGATCGGCGCTCCATAAAGGGATCGAACTGGCTTACGCCGTCGATGAAGGCACTCCGGGCTGGCTGCACGGAGACCCGGTGCGCCTGCGCCAGGTCCTGATGAACCTTCTCGGCAACGCGATCAAGTTCACCGAGACGGGGCACGTGGTGGTCTGCGCGGCGACCCGCCGCATGGCCGACGGCCGCCCCGAGATCCAGGTCAGCATCAGCGACACGGGGCCCGGCATTGACGCCGAGCGGCTGGAGAGCATCTTCGGCGCACACTCCCCTGGCGACACCGTGACGGCGGGCCACGCCG